>PWNM01000167.1 GCA_003557825.1 Candidatus Hydrogenedentota bacterium
AGGATCTCCACCAGCCGTAGGTAATTCTCCCGCTCATCGCCCGTAGATTGGGCCGCCAATCGGGCGAGCTCCTCCAAATGCCGTTGGCGCCAAATATCGGCTCCATCAAGACACAGCAGCATGGCCTCGAGCACATCCCGGCCCCGTCTGGAAATAATAGGATAGGCGGTATTGTCCAAAGGAGAGGCATCGGCCAACACCGCTTCCCCGTCGCGATGCTCGATCCGCCACAGGGCAACCGTCGTATCGTCAGCAACGAGCGGTTCAGCCGGAATATCATCGAACGTTCGAATCGTATTCGAGATGCGGAGCTCGTCGATTAGGGCGTCGCAAGGAATGCTGTGGGGAGGATAGCCGCCGATGTAGAACATTTCCTGTCCATCATCCAAGCCATCGACGGGCGTAACAGTCTGGTCGGCCACGCGGTCACCATCAACGAACAGTTGCACCTGCCGGCCATCGAAAGTCATGGCGAGGTGATGCCATTGCCCATCAGTAATATCCCGGTCGGATTGCACCGTATCGGGCCCGTAGCCGGGCATATAAACGGAGAAGTACCCCGTTTCTGCGAAGGAGTAAATTTCCCAGTGGAGGCGGGATTCTTTATTGCGGTTCAGGGCCAGTACATTGAAACCGTGTTTGGAATAGACCTGCGCCCAACACTCGACTGTGAGCGGCGGGGTCTCGTATTCGGGTTTGTGCAGCGCCTCCGCCCAGTAGGCCATGCCGGGATGGGCACGGAAGGCATCGCCATGACGACCGGGAGCGGTTACCGTCTGAACGGGTTCGGACTCAAGGTCGCCCCGGTCGAGCCGGGCTTGAATCTCCTTGCGGAGCCCGTTGTAGCCCAGTTTTAGAACACGATGAAACCCCGGCGTCGTATGGCTCGTGCTCAGGATATTGGCCACGGGCGCCACATGGGCTGGGGCCTCGAGCAGGGTGGCCGATCCGATGACCTTCTCGCCCGGTAGAATCCGCAACGGGGCTTTTTCGGCCACTGTCTTGGTTGCCAGGCCATAGCGCATGTCGGCGGATTGACCCAGAAGCTGCTTGGGCGGAACCGAGAAATCGGCATGAATCATGGAACGGCCGTGTTCGCCAATCAACGCTCGTCGGGCCAACGCGTGGGTGGTTTCTCCAAGTCGCTGAGGCGTATCGGGACGCCAAGCGCTTCCCAACGGCGCAAGGGCTTCCTTTACCTCCTGTGTTGCAGTGTGGGCGCTCCCCATAAAAAACAGTCCCCCTCCCAAGGCGACCATGCCCGATAAGGACTGCATAAACTCCCGCCGGTTGACGCCATTGCCTTTCTTCGCCATGATCCATACCTCCTATGAACGATGATCATTGACACGCGATGCCGTTTCGAAAAAACCTGTTGCATTGGTTCATTAATACGTTAAGTGTAACCGATTCCCGGCGGCAAGTAAAGCCGAAAACAATGAAAATGTCATATGGCTGCCTTTGACAACAATACCGGTCAGCCCATGGGCTGACCGGTATCCAGGTAACTTGCTATGCAGGTGGTCCGTTATTGGGTCCGACGTTTCAGCATAATCATGATCGAGAGCGCCGACAACCCCAGCATCACCATGACAAGGAGCGCCAAGGTGGCAGCATTGCTTACTGGAACCGCCGTCAGATCGGGCCAGGTGCTCGGATCATTGGGATCGACACGGCGCTGATAGGCATTGCGAACGGTGAAGCCCGTATCGGGATCGAGCACCGTCGAACCAAAGGTTGGATCAAGGGCCTTGTCAACCCAATCGTCGAAGTGCTGGGAAATCCACAGATCCGGTACGCCATCGCCGCTTGAATCGGCCGAGAAAGGATTCAAGCCCAGATCCTTTTTCTGCTGATAGGTCCAGCCGTCGCCGCTATAACTTGCATCCGGATCGATGGGCGTAAAGGGATCGAGTCCCAGGTTCACTTTCTGTTGATACGTATAGCCATCCCCTGAGTAATCCACGTCGGGGTCAACCGTCAGAACGAAGTCATTCCAACGTGAAGGAGTCCCTATAATGTTCTCTCCGTTGCCCGAGGACCACCAGAGATCGATGAGGCCATCCGCATCGAAATCCATTAGAAGGAACATTCCACCCATCTGGGTTCCCACAGTGGGGGCCTGCGGAAAAGCCGGCTGGAAATCACCCCAAGGCAAACGCAGTTCTACTTCGTAACCTTCGGCGGTTGTCCGTCCTGCCCATTGGGCATTTGGGAACGTATCGGGAGGATTTCCATTCCAGTGTTGCCAATAGGCTGCCGTATCGGGGTCATCCGCCTGTCCTGGAACGACATCATGGATATGGATGCCCGGCGTTTCAACATTGGCAGGTCGTTGATTGAGATGATCGGTACAGAGCTGGACGCCATCCGTTCCATTCAACGGCGATCCCTGATTTAAGCGATACACAACGTCGGGGTCGGTGACGCGGGCGGCGAAGTAGAGCGCTTCGTCATCCCAGGTCAACCAATATGTTGCAGTTAGATCCGGATTGTTGGTGTCATTGAGCTGTGATCCGCCATCTGGACCGAGCGTATCGGCGGTCATCAGATAAGGAGCCGATGGATAACTCGCTTCGTCAATGACCCCGTCGATGACTGGCGGTGAAACGGTACGCTCAATTTCATACAAAAAGCCCCGTTGTGCTACTGCCGGCCATGCCACCAATAATATGACCACCGTGATAGCGACACTCATTTGTACATGCTTTGTCATGGTTCGGAATCCTCACTTGGTTTCGATTTGCCCGGCAGCGAAACGTCAGCATCTTCACTGCCTTTGCGCCTTCTCCACGCATTGTGACGAGCCCAAGGCGGAACGCTGACGATTCAGCCCCACTCCCCGACATCACGTAAACCAGCATATCACAACTTTTCATAATTGTCAATATGCCCGAATTTCGTATTTTGATTGTGATATAATAATTCTATTTCAATTTAAGCCTGTACATAGAGTCGCTTCACAGGGGACAAACGTATAGGAGCTGGGTAACCGCTGCCTGCGGCATTAGGCTCCGATCAAAATACCGGCCAGCAGGTAATAGCCTGCTGACCGGTATCGGCTAAAAAGGATTCAGAATCTGGTTTGGACGACCGCTGTTATTGGGTTCGCCGTTTGAGCGCGGCGGTTGCCAGCAGCGCCGAGAGTCCCAACATCAGGGCAAACAAGATCGCCAGGGTGCGGGCGTCGCTCGCGGGAATGGCCGGTAGATCATCCGGCAGATCGTGTGGATCGAAGCCATTCTGATAGGCCATACGTACCGTGAATCCGGTCTCCTGGTCGAGCACTGTGGTGCCAAAGGCCGGATTCAGGGCCTTGTTCAACCAGTCATCGTCTTCGTAGTACTGGAAGATCCACCAATCGGGCACGCCGTCGCCGCTCGAATCCTCAGCGAAGGGATTCAAGCCCAGCGCCTCTTTCTCTTCATAGGACCAGCCGTCGCCGGCATAGTCCATAGTGGGATCCACATCGAGGGTAAGGTCGTTCCACGCGGACGGATCGCCGATGATGTTCTCGCCATCGCCAGCGGAGAACCACAGATCAAGCTGTTCGCCGTCGGCGGCAAAGTCCATCAACAGGAACAAGATACCCATCTGTGTGTTTATCGTGGGCCATCCTTCGAAGGAGGGTTCGAAATCGCCCCAGAGCAACTTCAACTCGACTTCATAGCCGTCATCCGTGGTGCGACCGGCCCATTCGGCATTCGGGAAGGTATCGGGATAGTTCCCGTTCCAGTGCTGCCAATAGGCGGCGGTGTCCGGATCGTCCGCTTGGCCCGGCACGATATCATGAATATGGATGCCGGGGGTTTCAGGATCGCCTCCTTGCAGATTCAAGTGGTCTGTGGCCAGCTGGACCCCATCGGTGTTGTTCAGCGGTCCGCCTTGATTGGACAGCAACACCACCTCCGGATCGGTAACACGGGCCGCAAAATACAGAGCTTCATCGTCCCATGTGATCCAGTACGTCGCCGAAAGGTCCGGATTGTCCGTTCCTTCCATCTGAGTACCGCCATCCTCGGCAAGCGTCTCGGCCGTCATCAGGTAAGGCTCGGACGGATAGCTGGCTTCGTCAATGGTTCCATCGATGATCGGCGGATTGGCCGTACGAATCGCGGTGTACTCAAAGCCCCGGTCGGGCTCCGCGGGGGGCTCTGTAGGATCGGGCACAAAATCCGGATCATCGGCCACGGCGACGTAATCGACAACGACGGATGCGTCGGCATAGGGACCATATTCGGCATGATTTGGAATGTCAAAACGGATCGCCCCGATCAAAATTTCCAACGGGCTATCAACATCGTCGGTGTTAGACCAGATCTCCTGCCACCCTATGTCCGTCGCGTCAAATACGAAATTGTTGGACCCAGCTTGACCTTGAAAGGGGAACATCCACGCATCGGCATATTCATCGGTGAATGCGTACAACATGCAATCAAACTCATCGGGCGTATCGATCGCCTCAAATGAGATGATGACATAAGGCGTAGCGTTGAAATCCAGGTCTAGTTCAGTTGGAGAGTGGAAATTGGGATCGAAAGGATCGTCTTCCGGATCGTTGTAGGTAAGAATTACCTGTTCGTCGTCCCACGTGATCGTCTGATGAGGACTGGTAAACCACCCTTCCTCATCAAACGTAAACGGCCAGCCTACATTGGCCATCGCCGGACTCGCCGCAAGGGCGATCGCTATGCCGGCAAGCAGACTCCATTGCATGGTCCTTCTCATTATGCTTCTCCTCAGTTGTGGCGCGTTCGCAGTGGCAGCTATTGTTGCTTGCGGACCGCCTTTTCCAGTTCACTTGTTGGAGCAGTCGCTACCATCCCCGACGGCCGACTACTGCGGCATGCTTCCCTGCTCATGGATACACCCTAACAGACCTTTCATTAATTGTCAAGCAAACCATTGCATGCCAATATACACATAAACAAAACAATTTTATAAGCCATTTAGGCGTTAAAACAATATTGCATGAGTTTTGTAATAAATATATGCATATAGGACATGGTCTGGACGGTTTGGACCGGGAGGTATGGGGTATCAATTAAAGATGCCGGTCAGCGAACTGACCGGCATCGGGAGAAGGAGTTGGAGAGACGTTAGATTATTGTGCGCGACGCTTCAGCACGGTTGTGGCCAATACGGCCGAGATGCCCAGCATCAATGCAATCAACAACGCCAGGGTGCGGGCATCGCTCGCGGGAACGGCTTCGAGATCGGGCCAGGTGGCGGGATCGTTCGGATCGACGCCGTCGTTAAAGGCCCGACGGATCGTATACCCGCTTTCGGGATCCAGGACCGTACCGCCAAAGGTCGGATCCAACGCTTTGTCGACCCAATCGTCGAAGTTTTGCTCGATCCACCAATCGGGCACGCCGTCGCCGCTCGAATCGGCGGAAAAGGGATCCAGACCAAGGTCGGTCTTTTGCTGATAGGTCCAACCGTCGCCGCTGTAGCTGGTATCGGGATCGAGATCCAGGGTCAGGAAGCTCAGGTCACCGTGGTTCTCGAAGGGGTTCTCCCCTTGCCTGCCGCTGGACAACACAAACGCGTTGAACTCGCCCGGCTCATCCCGGTCCACGACCGCGAACAAAGCCCGGAGTTGCGCGCCGGCTTCGATGGTGGGAAGGGCAATGTTGAAGTCCTCCCACGGGAACCGTACCTCGAGAATATAACCGGTATCCGTTAGCGCCCAATCACCGGTGATATTGGCATCACCCCAGTCGACATCGCCGCCACCGGGGTTGTTCTCCCACTCGATACCGCCATCGGGATGCATCATGATATCGCTCAGGGAACCGGCTTCGCGCGCGACGGCGTTGGCCTGAGCGAGTACAATTTGGATCATCTCACTCTCGGGACCCCAGAACTCATCCGAGATCATGACGACATCATCGGTCACATCCAATGCGATGTAGAGGGCGTCATCGTCCCAAGAGGCGTAGATGTCGAAGCTGCAATCCTCGGGATCGACGGTCGGGTTAGCGCCGCCCCAATCCACGTTGACGCTATTATCCGTCGTGATCGTCACCGGAGCGCCGGGATACTGCTCGGCATCGATGACGCCATTCATGATGGGCGTTGTGATGGCCCGCATGGCCGTGACGGGGTTGTCGACAGGGCCCTCGGGAGCCTCGGTCATATGGAAGTTATCGACAATGATCCAAGCAAACCCTGCTGCATCGTCGCCGTCCACGGCCTCGATATAGACTGATTCACCAACATAATCGCTAAGATCAATCTGACCGCCTGCAAAAGCGTCTTGATTGGGCGGGGCCACAGGACCTCCGATAACCTCATCATCGGAGACTCGTTTTACATGCACGAAATTCACCCCTTTGGGGGCAGTGTCATCGGGCCAACCATCCCAGCCGCCTATCAAAAAGCTCAACACGGGCTGCTCTGCATCCACGGTAAACGCAGCTGACGTCAATGTGCCTGTTGCGGTCTCCCCTTGGGCAAAGGTACCGGCATAGTATTCCCCTTCTTTGCCTGCGCCTACGGGGTCGGTGGAGGTAGCAATCGCCCACGCGTTGCCGTATGTTCTCCAACCGGTTAGATCGCCCGTTTCAAAATCACCATTGGTGAATTCGCCTTCCGCTGGCCCCGTCGGCGGTGGCGTCGTATCCCTCCAATGGAACGAATCCACGGCCACCCAGCCACTACCATCTGGGTCCCCGTCATTGTTCTCATCGTGAATTTCCAAATAGAGCTCTTCGCCAGCGTAAGCGTTTAATGACGCAAAACTCTGCTCCTGAAAAGATGCCGCTGTATTCGGAACTTGTGCCGTGGCAATGATTGAATCGTCAGAGGCCAGTCGCAGCTCGACCCGGTGCCATTCATTGGCCCAGCCCGCGATGAGAAAATCGATTACATCATCGCCATCGGGGAGATCCACTGGGACTGTGAATGTTGTGGATCGCAACACTCCGACACGGAATTCTTCATTTGTGGTATCCGGGCCTACCGATGTCGCACAGTATTCCCCTTCGTGGATGTCGCCCCATGGGGTTGTGCTATCAGGGATGTCCTCCCATGCGGTTCCAGAAACAATGGTCCAATTTGTTTGGTCCCCCATTTCGAAGTCGCTGTTGTCAAAAAGCAGGTCCTGTGCTTGAGCAGGGATAAAGCCCAAACAGATCACCAGACCCAGAACAACCGCAAAATGTCTTGCACATGTCATTTTTGGTTCTCCTCGTTTCATTTTTGCGCTCCTCATTGATTTGACCGGCGAGCCGACCTATTCAGCACGCCGTACTCACAACCCATAAGTGACCCAACAGCTTACTCTACGTACAGTACCAGGTAAACTTTGCACCACTTTGTATGATGCTGCTTGGCCCCGTCCGCCGCATCCTGTTGTCCCTACGCCAGGACATCCTTAACTTACCGACGTAGTATGGCACATGGCTCCGGTAAAAAAAATGAGCGGAATTGCTATTTTTTGTGTAGAATTGCGGTGTGATTGCAGCATATTACGAGTATAAAAACGGCTTTTTTGTGCATCGATTCCTCCTTATGGTACGTTTACCTCTCCTAACACGCCATAGATCATTCCTCCAACCTATGAAAGGATTATCATGCGATATACAAAACTTGGCAATACCGGCCTTGAGGTATCCAAACTGGGATTTGGCGCCATGCGCCTGCCCATGATCGGCGAAGGACCTGACGCCAAGGTGAACGACGAGTTGGCTGTTCCGATGATTCATCGCGGCTTCGAGTTGGGCATCAACTACATCGACACGGCGGTGATGTACTGCAACCACGACGGCCAGCGCGCCGTCGGCAAGGCCCTCAAAGGTTGGCGCGATAAAGTAATCGTTTCGACGAAGAACCATTACACGGGCGAAGACGAAGACGAGTGGTGGCAAAACCTCGAGGATAGCTTGCGCCTGCTTGATGTCGAATCTATCGATGTCTACAACCACCACGGGATGAATGAGAAGAACTTTTTCGAGCAGGTCCTGCCCCGGGTCAGCAAGTGGATGATGAAAGCCAAGGATCAAGGACTGGTCCGGCATGTCTGCATTTCGTTCCATGACGGCAACGAGGCTCTGAAAAAGATCGTGGATGCCGAATACGCCGAAGCCATCACGCTCCAGTACAACATTTTGGACCGACAGCTTGAAGAAGGCATCGCCTATGCCCATGAGAAGGGTGTTGGCATTGTGGTCATGGGGCCGGTCGGCGGCGGCCGCCTGGGCGAGCCCAGTGAAATCCTGGCCAATATGGTCGAGGGCGTCAAGCGGGTTCCCGAGTTGGCGCTCCGGTTTGTTCTGGCCAATCCAAACGTCGATATTTGCTTGTCCGGATTGGACACCATCGAGCATGTCGAGGAGAACTGCGCCATCGCATCGGACTCCGTCAGCCTGACCGAAGACGACAAGGCCGCTATCGACAAACACCTCGAACGCCTGAAGACCATGGCCGAGCTCTATTGCACTGGATGCGGCTATTGCGTCCCCTGTGCTCAAGGGGTCAACATTCCCCATATTTTCGGACTGTACAATCTGGGTCGGGTCTATGGGATTTGGGACCGACCGCGCCGGATGTACAAGCGCATGTTGGAGGAGCAACGGGAAAACAACCAACCGTATACCGCTTGTACCGATTGCGGTAAGTGCGAGGAGAAGTGCCCGCAAAATATCCAAATTCGCAAGCAACTCAAAGAGGCCCACGAGGCGTTGACCGCCGCTTAGTGTTCTGTCAAGGCGCCCATTGGTTCGACAGGGCGGTAGCCTCGCGCCACCCGGGCGCCCTTGATACGAAAAGCGCCTTCTTCAGGACGTACGGTGATCCCTCCGTGGTAATCCGTCCGAAATAATGGGATGCCGCGGTCCTGATGACGCTCTTGGACGGCAGCGTCGATGCCGCCGTAGCTTGTCGAAGCGACCGATACGACCGGTTGTACGGCCTCCAGGAATGCAGCCGTGCTGGACGTATTCGATCCGTGATGGGGCGTCTTGAGGAGCGGCGCACGGCAATCCAGTTGGGCCAATACCCGCTCCGCTTCTCGCTCGACATCGCCCGGCAACAGTCCGACCAACCCCTCGAAATGGACCCGGGCTACCACGGAGGCATTGTTCAGCCCCATGTGCTCGGGCCATGGATTCGGTGGATGGAGAAACTCGACACGTGCGCCCATCAAAGCCAGCATATCCCCGCGGACGACTCGTCGTACTGGAATGTCACGCTCGGCACATAGGGCCAGGAAGTCATTTTCGAGAGCGGTATCGAATGGGATGCCGCCCAGTATGACCTCCCCCACGGGCATGTTTTCGACAATATGAAAGGCCCCGCCGATGTGGTCGCGATGGGGGTGGGTAATGATCAGATAGTCCAACCGCCGGACACCGCTGGCCAGCAGAAACGGCTCGACGACCCGCGCTCCTTGATCGACAAAAGGCATGCGATCGCCCGCATCAATCAATACGGTAGCGCCATACCGGGTCCGAATGAAAGTGGCGTCGCCATGGCCCACATCGAGAAACACCACCTCCGGCGTATACCGAAGGGGCGTCCAGGCGACTATGGCGATAATCAGCAATGCCGCTGCCCCCGACAGACATCGCTGCGGATGGATACGCTTCACCGCAAACCCCAGTAACATAGCCGCGCCCCAAAAAGCCGCCATGGCAAATATGGTGGGAGCGGTGAGCCGCAGCACGGCGTGATCCGTTTCTGCCGCATAGCCTGAAACGATACGGATAAGGTAGACCACCGGCGCCAAGGCATGGCCGAACAACCCCGCGACCGATATCGAAATCCAGGAACACAGCGAAGTGAGGAAGGCAAACCAAAGGGCCACCGACAACAAGGGGACCACGATCAGGTTGGTGAGGGGCGCGAGCAACGGAAGGATGCCGAAATGCTGTGCGGCCAAGGGCAACGGCAGAATCTGAACGGCCAGGGTGGCGCTGCCCCCTTCGCGAATGGCCTGCGGAAAAAAGAACAGCCCCCGGGCAAAGGCTTCGTGAAAGATCAGAATCGAGGACACGCTTAGGAACGAGAGCTGAAACCCAAGGTCAAACAGCGCGCTG
>PWNM01000539.1 GCA_003557825.1 Candidatus Hydrogenedentota bacterium
AATGCCAAAGGGTTTGACCACTTCTTTGGCTATCTCACCCACTGGGATGCGCACCATTATTTTCCGGAGAAGTTATACCGGAATGGCGAGGTCATCGAGTACCCCGACAATACGCTCCATGAAGGTACGCATTATAGTCACGATCTGTTCATGGACGAAACCCTGCAATACCTCGAAGAACACCGTGACGGGCCTTTTTTTCTGCACCTGTCCATGCAAATCCCGCATGCAAGCCTGTATGCGCCGGAAGAATGGAAAGCGCTCTACCGCGGCCGGTTTGACGAAGAGCCCACCGAGCAGAGTCATTACCGAAGCACGGAAGAGCCCCGAACCGCCTATGCCGCCATGGTCTCGCGGATGGATTGGGAAGTCGGTCGCATTCTGGAGAAGCTACAGGAACTGGGGATTGATAGGAATACGTTGGTCATCTTTACCAGTGACAACGGGGCCATGCACGAGGGGGGGCACGACCGCTATTTCTTCGATTCAAGCGGTCCCCTACGCGGAGGCAAGCGCGACCTGTACGAAGGCGGCATCCGCGTACCTCACATCGCATGGTGGCCAGGGACCATCGAAGCCGGCAGTGAGTCAGACCATGTATCGGCATTCTGGGATTTCCTGCCCACGGCATGTGATCTTGCGGGTATTGTTGCGCCCGACGACACTGACGGTATCTCCTACATGCCCACATTAGTTCAGAACAAATCCGCACAACGGGAACACGATCATCTCTACTGGGAGTTTCATGAACAAGGCGGGAAGCGTGCGCTGCGTTTTGGCCATTGGAAGGCCGTGCAGCAAAGCATGAGCCAACGTCCTTTTGATGACATTGAGCTGTATAACCTGAAGGTGGATTTATCGGAGGAGACCAACATCGCCGACGACCATCCCGAACTCGTGGCGCAAGCACAGTGCTATATGGATGCTGCCCATACGCCCTGTGATATTGAGGCGTTCAACTTTCCACTTTAGCAGTAAGCCAGAAGCCATGGCTGCGAGGGCCTGTTTGTTTTATCCTAAATACTTTGACTACAATTTATTGACTTTTCGTATCCGGATTGGTACAGTATTTGCCTGTATTTCAGGCCAGTGCACCACGAATGGAAGAACTCGCCATGCTCCAGGAACTTCTCGCACAGCTCGTCGAAGGGCGGGATCTGACTCGGTCCGACGCGGCTCGGGTCATGCAAACCCTCATGGAAGGCGAGGCGACTCTCGCCCAGATCGGTGCGCTCCTTGTCGCAATGCGCATGAAAGGCGAAACGGTGGACGAAATCACCGGATTCGCCGAGACCATGCGCAAATTCGCGACGCGTATTACCACGATGCGGCGACCGTTGGTCGATACATGCGGAACCGGCGGCGACCGGTCCGGGAGTTTTAATATTTCAACTACCGCGGCTTTTGTCGTGGCCGGAGCGGGCGTGGCCGTGGCAAAACACGGCAATCGCAGCGCATCGAGCCAGTGCGGCAGCGCGGATGTACTGGAAGCATTGGGCGTCAACATCGACGCCACCCCTGAAACTGTGGGACGGTGCATCGATGATGTGGGCATTGGATTCCTATTCGCCCGAACCCTTCACGGGGCCATGCGCCATGTGGCCGCGCCTCGGATGGAACTCAAACTGCGCACCTTTTTCAACGTGTTGGGACCATTGACCAACCCGGCAGGCGCGGATGGGCAGGTAATGGGCGTGTTCAGCGCCGACCTGCTCGAACCGTTGGCGCAGGTACTGGCCAATCTAGGAACGCGGCACGCCTTTGTCGTTGCGGGGGAGGACGGCTTGGACGAAGTAACCTTGTCCGGCGCAACCACTGTGGCCGAGGCCCATGACGGCAAGGTAATCACATACACAATAACACCGGACCAGTTTGGCCTGGAGATTGCGCCTCGAGACGCTTTGGCGGGCGGCGACGCTGCGCGAAATGCTGCCATTTTGCGGCATGTACTCGAGGGCGCGCCAGGGCCCATGCGGGACGTAGTGATACTCAATGCAGCCGCGGGCATCATCGCCGGGCAACAGGCCGCAAACTGGAAAGAAGGCATCGAGGCGGCGCGCCAATCCATCGATTCGGGCGCAGCCATGGCAAAACTGCAGGAGTTGGTTAACGCATCCCATGATTCTTGACGAGATCTGCGCGCACAAGCGGGACGAAGTGGCCGCGCAAAAACAAAAGGTTCCCCTCGAGGCGCTGGAAGAACGCATAGAATTGGTCCGTCCGCCACGAGATTTTCGTAATGCTTTGCGCCAGCCGGGAATCAGTCTTATCGCGGAAGTAAAACGGGCATCGCCCACCAAGGGAATCATGCTCGAAAACGTGGAGCCCGTGGAACTGGCCGGACTATACGAGGAGGCAGGGGCTCAGGCGGTCTCGGTATTGACCGATCACAAATACTTCAAGGGAACCTTGGAAGACCTCACATCGGTGCATCAAGGTGTCCGAATTCCTTGCCTTCGGAAAGAATTCATCATTGATGAATACCAAATTTTCGAGGCCAGAGCGGCGCAAGCCGATGCATTTTTATTGATTGTTCGCATCCTCTCGGACCAGCAGCTCGCAGACTATATCGCCTTGGGCAAGAGCCTGGGCATGGCCGTATTGGTAGAAGCCCACGATGCTCCCGAGATCGAGCGAGCCCTTGCAGCAGGCGCTCACATCATTGGCATCAATAACCGGGACTTGGCCACCTTCAAGGTCGATATTGCGACTACCCTTGAACTCAAACGCTACGTACCGGGCGGGAATGTCCTCGTCAGCGAAAGCGGCATTCATACGCGCGACCACGTGAAGACACTCGAGAACGGCGGTATCGATGCTATTCTTGTGGGCGAAGCTCTGGTAACCAGCAACGACATCGCCACGAAAATCCGGGAACTGCTGAGTGATTCCGAAAATTAAGATCTGCGGGATTACTTCCCTCGACGATGCCATGGCGGCCTGCGACGCCGGAGCCGATGCGCTCGGGTTTAACTTCGCGCCGGAGGCCAAACGGAAGCATCGATACATCGAGCCCGAGGCTGCCGCAGCCATCATCGCGCAATTGCCGCCCTTTGTGGCAACGGTTGCTGTCACGGTCAACGCAACACCCAACCAACTGAGGGAATACCTGACCTTGACCGATTATGTACAATTGCATGGTGAAGAATCGCCGGAACAATGCGCCGATCTCGGGCGACGAGGAATCAAGGCTTTTCGCCTGAAGCCCGATTTCGATACGACGTTACTAAAGGACTACGTCGTGGGCGCGTACCTGGTAGATGCCTATTCGTCGGATGCGCGAGGCGGCACAGGCTACATCTGTGACTGGGATCAAGCGAAGACGGTCGTTGCCATGGGTTGCCCAATCATATTAGCGGGCGGATTGACTCCGGATAACGTAACCGACGCCGTACAAACCGTACGACCCTATGGCGTAGACACCGCGGGCGGCGTTGAAAACGCGCCAGGAAAGAAAGATCATGAAAAACTTCGAGCCTTTGTCCGAAACGCAACACGCGCCCTATCCATATCCTGACGACCGGGGCCGGTATGGCGAATATGGCGGTCGCTTTGTCCCCGAAACCTTGATGCATCCTCTTGAGGAACTGGAAGTGGCCTATGCCGATGCCTGCGCCGATCCGGGTTTTCAGGAGGAACTGCGACAGTATCAAAAGGACTATGTAGGCCGTCCCACGCCCCTTTATTACGCACAACGGCTGACCGAACACCTGGGCGGAGCCCGTATCTATTTTAAGCGAGAAGACCTCGCCCACACCGGCGCACATAAGATAAACAATGCTTTGGGTCAATGCCTTCTTGCCAAGCGAATGGGCAAGACGCGGGTCATTGCCGAAACCGGCGCGGGCCAGCATGGCGTCGCCACGGCTACGGCCGCGGCGTTGCTCGGTTTGGAGTGTACCGTCTATATGGGCACGGAGGACATGGAACGGCAGCGGCTCAATGTGTTTCGCATGCGCTTGCTCGGTACGAAGGTACAGCCTGTCGAACACGGAAGCAAGACCCTGAAAGATGCCATCAACGAAGCCATGCGAGATTGGGTGACCACCGTCGGTCACACCCATTATGTATTGGGCACCGTGGAGGGCCCCCATCCCTTCCCGATGATCTGTCGCGACTTCCAGAGCATCATCGGGAAAGAGACGCGCCGTCAAATCCTTGAAAAAGAAGAGAAATTGCCAGATCTGCTTGTTGCCTGCGTCGGCGGAGGCAGCAACGCCATTGGTTTGTTCTTCGATTTTATCGGCGATGAGACCATCCGCATGATCGGGGTCGAGGCCGGCGGATTTGGTCCTGAGACGGGAAAACACGCAGCGCGTTTTGCAGGGGGCGTCTTGGGGATGCTTCACGGTGCGCTAAGCTATGTATTGCAGGACAAGGACGGACAAATAGACCTTACCCATAGCGTATCTGCGGGGCTCGACTATGCCAGCGTCGGCCCGGAACACGCCTACCTTAAGTCCATTAATCGAGTCGAATACACCTATGTGACCGACCAGGAGGCTCTGGACGCCTTCCAGCTTTGCAGTCGTCTTGAAGGCATTATACCGGCCCTCGAAAGCGCTCATGCCATCGCCCATATCTGCAAGCTTGCGCCCGAGATGGAGGCCGACCAGGTGATTGTGGTCAACATGTCGGGCCGGGGCGACAAGGATGTACAACAAGCCGCCCGGTTCATTCTGCCGGAAGAGGACCAATAAGCTATGAACCGCATCGATTCCCGATTTCAGGAGCTTGCCCAAGCGGGTAAGACCGCCTTTATCCCCTATATAACCGCCGGCGATCCGACCCTCGATGTCACAATGGAAGTAGTCCTTGCGCTTGAAAAGGCTGGGGCCGACATCATCGAACTGGGCGTGCCCTTTTCCGATCCCATTGCCGATGGGGTGGTGAATCAAGAAGCAGCCCAGCGGGCGTTGCTGCATCATGTGACGCTCCATGATGTGGTTGCGATGGTGAGCAAATTACGGGAAAAGACGGCCATTCCGCTGGTGCTTTTCACGTATTACAACCCGGTACTGGCCTATGGCCACGAGGCCTTTGCTCGTGATGCGGCTGGAGCCGGCGTAGACGGCGTACTTTGCGTCGATCTGCCGCCCGAGGAATCGCGCGACTATCGCCGATTGCTACACGACTTTGGTATAGCTACGATCTATTTGATTGCGCCAACCAGCACCGAGGAGCGCATTCGAATCATTGCGGAAGCCTCGACAGGTTTCATCTATTATGTGTCTCGCACGGGCGTCACCGGCGTGCGCCAAGACATCGAGAGTTCCGTGGGCGATATGGTTCAGGCTATCAAACGGTATTCCGATACGCCCATCGCCGTTGGCTTTGGAATTTCGACGCCGGAGCAAGCCCGTGAAGTGGCCGGTTATGCCGATGGCGTTATCGTAGGCAGCGCCATTGTGCGCCAGATTGGCGAACAGGGAGCCGATCCTTCCATGCCAGGGGCAGTCGGCGCATTTGCCAAGACCCTCGTCGACGCCACGAAGGGGTTGTAGCGGCTTGACGTATTGGGCACGGCATTCGACAATATGCATCGCTGCGTGGAGCGAGTCATAGGATTCCCGATAGGACGGGGGTAAAACAAGATGAAGGGGAACACCAGGTGGACGAAGAGCAATTACTATTCACGCTGTTTTCTATAGTCAGTATAGCCTTTGGTGGGGTAATTGGCAGCTTCATCAATGTCTGCGCCTATCGGTTACCGGAAGGGAGATCGGTCATTTCGCCGGGCTCCCGGTGCCCCAAATGCGCCAGTCCTATCGCATGGTACGACAACATTCCCGTCATCAGTTGGGTATTGTTACGGGCGAAATGCCGGGAATGCGGCGAGTGGATTAGCTGGCGGTATCCGCTGGTGGAAGCCATCACAGCCGGATTGGGGTTTCTGGTTTTCTGGCGCTTCGGCATCTCCGTCGCCACGCCCGTGTACATTATTCTGGCAGCCAGCCTCGTTCTCGTTACCATCGTCGACCTGACCGATTGGATCATTCCGAATGAGGTGACGCTACCCGGCATTCCACTTAGTATCGGGGTGGCGCTCCTGGCTATGTGGTTTCCCGACAGCGGCATTCGAGTGCTGGGCCATTTCCTGCCGGTCTTTAACGCGCTGATAGGGGTTATTGTAGGCGGCGCAAGTTTATATCTGCTCGATAAGATCAGCCTACTGCTGTTGAAAAAGCGCGGCATGGGAATGGGCGACGTGAAGCTCCTGGCCATGTTGGGCGGTTTCTTCGGCTACCCCGGCGTACTCATGGTCGTCATGGTCGCCTCCGTTATCGGAAGCATCGTCGGCGTCATTATGATCACCGTGGCTAAAAAAGCGCCCACCGTCGCGCCCAGTGAAACCGATGACGAAGACGATGAGGATATGGTCGCACTCTCGGGGCATTATCTGCCTTTCGGCCCCTATCTATGTCTTG
This sequence comes from Candidatus Hydrogenedentota bacterium, assembly GCA_003557825.1. Taxonomy (GTDB): domain Bacteria; phylum Hydrogenedentota; class Hydrogenedentia; order Hydrogenedentales; family SLHB01; genus PWNM01. The sequence goes on from PWNM01000539.1 coordinate 6,429, forward strand.
GCGGTCTCGTAGTAATGTTCTTTGGCGCCGATATTTACGACTATTACATGGCAATGGTTGATCTGGGCATGTAATTCGTGCCCAAAGGAGGAATCCCTGTGTTGCGTTATTTGTCCGCCGGCGAGTCCCATGGCCGCGGCTGCTTTTGTTTTATAGATGGGTTCCCGGCAGGCCTCAAGCTTGAACCGGAGGACATCAACTTTTGGTTGGCCGAACGTCAAAAAGGCTATGGCCGTGGCGGCCGGCAGCGCATCGAAAAAGACGAGGTCGATGTGCTCTCCGGCATTCGGGCGGGCGTAACGCAAGGCAGCCCCATTCTGCTGGCGGTGTGGAACCGGGATTTCGAGAACTGGCGCGAAGCCATGGATCCCTGGAAGCCTTCGTCAGGCGAGCGGGCGCGGAAAATCGTGCAACCCCGGCCGAGTCATGCCGACCTGGTGGGCGCGCTGAAATACGGCCACGACGATTGCCGCAACGTCCTCGAACGGGCCAGCGCACGGGAGACCGCCGCACGGGTGGCGGCGGGGGCCCTTTGCCGCAAACTGCTGGCCGAATTCAACGTCGATGTGGCCGCCCATGTCGTACAGATTGGCGATGCCATTGCCGACACGGATACCATCCCCTCGAACCAGCTCCGATCGCTCTCGATGGAGTCGACGGTGCGATGCTGCGACAAGGAGGCCGAACCGCGCATGATCGCCGCGATCAAAGCGGCCAAGCAAGCAAAAGATACGCTAGGCGGCATTGTCGAAGCCCGCATGTGGGGACTACCGCCGGGCTTGGGAACCTATGTCCAATGGGACATGAAACTCGATGCCCGCGCCACCCAGGCCCTCGCAAGCATTCAGGCGGTAAAGGGCGTGGAAATCGGTCTGGGCTTTCGTGCGGCCGATCGTCCCGGGAGCGCCTATCACGACGAAATCGTTTATGAACCCGGCGACCGGGTTAAAGGCCCCTATCGGCGACTGTCGAATAATCTGGGCGGCATGGAAGGCAGTATGACCACGGGCGAAGATTTTGTGGTACGCGTGGTGAAAAAGCCCATTGCCACGTTGATGCGGCCTTTGCGCAGCGTCAATATGGAGACCCACGAGGCGACGAAAGCCGAGGTCGAGCGGAGCGATGCCTGCGCAGTACCTGCCCTGGCCATCATTGTGGAGGCGGCCCTGGCCATCGTCTTTGCCGAAGCTTTCATTGAGAAATTCGGCGGCGATAGCGTGGCGGAGATGAAACGGAATTACGACGCCTATCTGGACGCCATCAACCAACGCTAATCAGGAGACTCCTGCCGATTATGATCCAACCCTCTCTCGGACTGCTGACCTTTGACACCCAGGTATTCGAACGCATATGGGGCGGACGCAAGCTCGAAACCGAATATGGCATGGACCTTCCCCCGGAAAAACCGATAGGCGAAGCATGGGTGATATCGGACCATTCCTCGGCCGAAAGCGTGATCAACCGGGGTCCCTTCGCGGGGAAAACCCTTCACGACCTGCTGACGGAAGCTCCGAATGACCTGTTGGGACGTTGCGCCCAGCCGACTGTTCATGGTCGCTTTCCGTTGCTTCTAAAGGTGCTCGATGCGCGGGATGTGCTCTCGGTGCAGGTGCATCCCGACGATGCCAAGGCACAGGAACTGGGCGAACCGGATGTAGGTAAGACCGAAATGTGGCATGTGCTTCAGTCCGAACCGGGAAGCGAGCTCTATTGCGGGCTTCGTTCGGATGTGACGCCTGAACTGTTCCGCCAGGCAGTCGAAGAACAGCATCTCGAAGACCTAATGGTCTGCTTTCCCGTTCAGGCAGGAACGCCGGTGTTTGTACCGGCGGGGACGGTCCATGCGATTGGGGGGGGAATTGTCCTGGCCGAAATCCAGCAGAACAGCGATCTAACGTACCGTCTCTACGATTGGGGACGGCTTGATGCAAAGGGACAACCGCGGGAACTTCATATCGAAAAGGGCCTCGAAGCCATTCATTTCGGCTCCAGCCATAGTGGGCCCGCACATGGGCTCGCCTATATGGCAGATGGAGTCGAACGGATGGTGCTTGCGGCATGCCGCTATTTCGCAGCCGAAATGTTGCTTCTAAACGGCGCTACCCATACCCGCAATACCCGGGGCGGCTCATTCCACATCCTTCTCGCTGCCAACACCAACGTTCAGATTGAGGCAGCCGGAGGCGCCGTTGACCTGCAACCCGGCCAGGCCGCTCTTGTGCCCGGGTGTTGCGACACGTTCGCGGTTGCAGGCGAAGGGACGGTACTCGATTACTACGTGCCTGACATTGCTGAGGACATCATCGCCCCGTTACGGGCAGCAGGACATGCCGATCCGGATATCATCCGTCTTGGCGGCGATCCCAGGCACAGCGATATTAGACCATAATAGCAACGGTTGAGATGCACAACGCCCCGGCGCATAGGAGCTTTCGCCGGGGCGTTTTTATCTGGGCGGTTTTTATGGATAGACGACCTCAACCGACGCGGTGGGGGCGCTTTCCGTTCCGGTGGCATCCACGGCGGTGACGCGATAGTAATACGAGCCGCGTAACAGGGATCCGTCAAAGCCGAAGCCATTGCTTCGAAAAGCCGTCGTGCATCCGGCCACATAGGTCACGCGTGTCGCCGGACCGGCCTCGAATTCGGATGTCGTACCTCGATAGATGCGGTACCAATGCGCACCGGGCTGTTCTTGCCATTCGATCCGAACTCCGTCCACCGTTGTGACACGCGATGGCGGGGACAGTTCGGATTCCTCACGCGCCGGATAGGCGGTCAGCATCAGCGCGTTATCGGCGCCGGCCGGAGGATATACGGCCTCGTTTGCGCCGTCAGACGCGGCGATATAGTATTCGATACCATCGGCGCCGATCGCCTCACCGGGAACCGTTGCGTTGAACACCGAGCGCACCCGGCGGGTCATGGGCAGCGATGCCCATGCATCTTGTCCAGGCGCCCGATAGTACAACGTCGCGCTGACCTGATCATGGACCCGGCCATCCAGTATGCGGGCCGTCACATCGGCCGGTCGCCCTTCCGCGCCGGTCACCGGGGGCGACACGACGACAATGTGAGGGGGCGTCGTATCGGCGGAACCCGCTTTGCAACGATAAGGCAGGCTTTGCGGACTCTCCCGGTTACGTAGATCCACCACACTCACCCGGTAATCGGCCACGCCGTCATAATGGTCTTCGTAGTGGAATACGGTTGGGGGCAACGGCGCATCGGTCAGGCGGACTTCGTCTCGATATACATGGAACCCGCGCAGATTGGGCTCATCGTAAGCCCACGTGATGCGTGCTCCGTCCCTTGTACCCCGGGCTTCCACATGGATGGGAGCTTTCACGATCTGCCCCTCGCGCAACGCGTCTTTGCGCTCGAAGAAATTGAGATTGACAAAGCGATTCTGGTGATTTTGCACATTGCCCAGGGAAGATATATCGGTCACCCGGTGGGTAAAGTTTTGAACCCACGTCGGGTAGCGACCGGGCAATTCCTCCCAGCTGTATCCCGGAAATTCGCGGTTGAGAATGATATGATCGAGTGTGGCTCCAAGTCGAGCATGCAAGAGCTTTAGATGCGCCACATGCTC
>PWNM01000471.1 GCA_003557825.1 Candidatus Hydrogenedentota bacterium
ACGAGATTGCCACAGACGGTTCCGGATTACGTCGCGTCACGCCGGACCAATATGATGACATCGATTTCTACGATGCCTGCTATCTCAGCGACGGCGCAATATTGTTTGCCTCGACGGCGTGTTATCTGGGCGTCCCGTGCGTCTCCGGCAGCGACCGTGTGGCCACGCTGTACCGTATGGAACCCGACGGAGAGACCATTCGACAACTGGGCTTTGACCAGGATCACAACTGGTCCCCCACCATGCTCAACAACGGTAGGGTCCTCTATCAACGGTGGGAGTACACGGACACGCCTCATTCCAACACGCGTCTGCTATTTCATATGAATCCCGACGGCACCAACCAAATGGAGTACTATGGCAGCAATTCCTACTGGCCCAACAGCATCTTTTATGCAAAGCCAATCCCGGAGCACCCCACCAAGGTCGTTGGGATTGTCACAGGCCATCATGGGGTACGTCGCAAAGGCGAGATGGTTCTTTTCGATCCGGCACGCGGACGCCATGAGGCCGAGGGGGCCGTTCATCGTTTCCTTTCGGAAGGCGAGGCCATCGAACCGGTTATCGCAGACAACCTCGTTGACGATTCCTGGCCCAAGTTTCTGCATCCCTATCCCATTGATGAATCGCTTTATCTGGCGGCAATCAAGCCAAGTCCCGATTCCCTTTGGGGCATCTATCTGGTGGATGTTTTTGACAATTCCATGCTGGTAAAGGAACTTCCGGACTATGCGCTGTTCGAGCCCATCCCGCTGCAATCTCGTGAAAAGCCCCCAGTCGTTGCGTCCCGCGTACAGCTCGACCAAAGCGATGCGACTGTCTATATGATGGATGTCTACGAAGGACCTGGACTCGACGGCATTCCCCGGGGCGAGGTGAAAGCATTGCGGGTGTTTAGTTATGTGTTTGGATACCGAAATGTGGGCGCTCTTTATGGAGTCTTGGGGGCCGATGGTCCGTGGGATATTCGCCGCATATTGGGCACGGTCCCTGTCGAACCCGATGGTTCTGCCATGTTCAAGGTACCGGCTAATACGCCTATCGCGGTTCAGCCCCTGGATAAGGATGGCCGGGCATTACAACAGATGCGAAGCTGGTTTACCGCCATGCCAGGGGAGGTCCTATCCTGCGTAGGTTGTCACGAACATCAAAACACCGTGCCACCAACGCGATTGACGGAAGCGGCTCAAAGGCCCCCCATCGAGATCGAACCATGGTATGGTCCGGAGCGGAGTTTTAGTTTTGCGCGCGAAGTACAACCTGTGCTTGACCGGCATTGCATTGAATGCCACGATGGCGATATGGCCTTCGATATGCGCGCCGAAACCTATCTAACCGACTGGTACAGCATCATGGAAAGCAACGGCGGCCCCATAGGCGGACAGTTTACCGTGGGCTACGAGCGACTCCAGCGTTATGTGCGACGTCCCGGCATCGAAAGCGACTACCATCTGCTCACGCCCATGGATTTTCATGCCGGCACCACCGAGTTGGTCCAAATGCTGGAAAAAGGCCATCACGACGTCCAGCTTGATGCCGAATCCTGGGATCGGATCCACACCTGGATCGACTTCAACGCCCCCTACCATGGGTATTGGTCAGAGATTGTGGGCGAGGAAACCATTGCGCCCCTGGCCGAACGACGCCGACTATACGACCGGGTGTTTGCCGAGCTTGATATTGATTACGAAACGCCCATCGAGCCCGAGGTGTTCGTCGAAGAGACCGAAGTGGTCGCCGCTCCGCTTATTCCACGGCCCTCCGGTAACGACGATGAAGGGGAGAGGGTCGCATCCACCTATGAGCTTATATCAGCTGAGCACAAAAACCGTCGTATGACTGTTGAGCTGGGCGACGGATTGTCCCTCGATCTCGTCTATATACCCGGAGGAACGTTCGACATGGGAAACGACGACGGAGACCCCGATGAAATGCCCGTCTCACCGGTTACGGTCACTTCCTTTTGGATGGGCCGGTTTGAAGTGACCAATGCCCAGTATGCCCAGTTCGATCCGCACCATGACTCCCGCGTTGAATCCAAGCACGCCTATCAGTTCGGCGTACAAGGATTTCCGTTGAACGAGCCGGACCAACCTGTGGTACGGGTCTCATGGAAGGATGCGCGCGCATTCTGCGATTGGCTGTCGGAGGAGACTGGACTTGACTTCGATCTTCCCACGGAAGCCCAATGGGAATATGCTTGCAGAGCCGGAACGGAAACGCCGCTATCCTATGGAACATTGGACGATGATTTTTCGTCCCATGCCAATCTGGCCGACCAAACTCTCACGCAGTTCGTCGACAATCCTTATGCTGTTGGTTCACCCTTGCCCAATCCGTCGCCCTATGATGACCGTATTCCCAAAGACACGCGATTCGACGACGGAGCCCTGGTCTCCACGGACGTGGGCTCTTACCTACCCAACGCCTGGGGGCTACATGATATGCACGGTAATGTCAGCGAATGGACGCGATCCTTGTATATGGCCTATCCGTATTCCGAGACGGACGGCCGAAACAATCCCGAAAGCATGGGACGACGCGTGGTTCGCGGAGGCTCATGGTACGATCGCCCCCATCGCGCCCGTTCCGCTTTTCGGTTGGGTTATGTACCCTATCAACGGGTGTTCAACGTAGGCTTTCGTGTTGTGGCTAAGGCCGAGACGCTTAAAATGGCGGAACAATACAGCCATGTATCGCAGATGAATCCATAGCCGATTGGGGTACCTGTATGTTCCAAACCTATTTTGGCCTGTATCGCATGCCGCTCTGCATAACCAGGCGAATGCCGAATACGGCTGTTGCCCGACCAAGTGCCGGAGTTGACAGGCAACGATTCGCATACTTGAGCACCGTCGGGAATGCATAGTATACTTGAATGCCCGCCTCGGTTACCTGAGCCCGTGCGGGGTGACGTTGGGCTTGTTCGTAGGGCAGCTTTTCCCCAAAAAATACGTAATGGAGGGTTTTTTCTATGGCCGCTGTTGATGCCGTAAATGTGAGAAACGTTGGAATCCTGGGTCATGGTGGTACAGGTAAGACCATGCTCATTGAGCATGTCCTGCATACCGCTGGTAAGACAACCCGGCTAGGCAAGATTGAAGAAGGCAACACGGTCGGCGACTATCTCGAGCAGGAGATCCAGCGCAAGCAGACCCTCAGTATGAAATTAATGCACCTCGACTGGAAAGGCAAGCGGGTGCATATGGTTGACCACCCGGGGTATGTTGACTTCATCGGCGAGATCGCCGCGTCCATGCCGCTCTTGGACGGCGCCGTAATCATGGTCGACGCTACCAGTCCTCTTCAGGTGGGTACCGATAATGCCATGGAATACGCCGACAGGTATCAAGTGCCGCGGGCGTTTTTCGTCAACAAACTCGACCGCGAAAACACAAACTTCGATGAAGTGGTGGGTCAGCTTCAAGAGGCCTACGGCCAGCAATGCGTGCCGCTGGTTATCCCGAAAGTCAGCAATGGTACCATCAGCGGCGCCGTGAACATTTTGACCGGCAGCGATGCGGAATTGGCTGATCGTATTGAGGAGATGAAGGCCAGCATGACCGATGTGGTGGCCGAATCCAATGATGACCTTCTCGAAAAATACCTTGAAGAAGGGGAGCTGAGCCCTGAAGATTTCAACCGGGGACTCCAGAACGGAATCAAAACCGGAAAGATCGTGCCCATCGTCGCGGGCAGCGTCTCGGCGAATTTCGGCGTTGATGAGCTCATGGACCTCATCGCCGATTCCTTCCCCACGCCGCTCGAACGTAAAATTGTGGCCAAGAAAGGCGAGGAGGACGTCGAGATTACGCCCGACCCAAACGGGCCGTTTCTCGGCCAGGTTTTCCGCAGCGTGGTGGACCCCTTTGTCGGCCATCTAACGTTTTTCCGCGTCTTGAGCGGAACCCTCCGGTCGGATTCCGAGTTTTTTAATGTGACTACCGGCGCGAAGGAGCGTACGGGCAAGATCGTGTTTATGAACGGCAAAGAACAGACCAATACGGACGTGGTGGTACCGGGTGAACTGGCCGCAATGACTAAGTTGAAGAACACCCATTTCGGCGATACCATCGCCGGCTCGGGGCTGGATGTGCTGTTGCCTCCTATCGAGCTGCCCGAATCCATGGTCAAACTGGCCATCGTACCCAAATCTCGGGCGGATGAGGACAAACTCGGCGAGGCCTTGAACGGTATTGCCGAAGAGGATCCGACATTCATGCATTATCGCGATCCCGAAACAAACGAGCATGTCATCAAGGGTATGGGCGATCTACAGCTGGATATCCTACTCGAACGGATGAAAAACAAATACCACGTCGAGGCCGAAACACAAACGCCCAAGGTTGCCTACAAGGAAACCATCCGCGGTACGGCCGACGTACAAGGCAAACACAAGAAACAGTCCGGCGGGCGGGGACAGTATGGCGATGTCCATCTACGGTTGTCGCCCAATGAGCGCGGCGCGGGCTACGAGTTTATCGACAGCGTTGTCGGCGGTGTCGTTCCCCGCCAATATATCCCCCATGTGGACAAAGGAGCCCAGGACGCGCTCGCCAAAGGCGTTATTGCAGGCTATCCCGTGGTGGACGTCAAGGTCGAACTCCATTTTGGTTCCTATCACGAGGTGGACTCTTCCGAAATGGCGTTCAAGATTGCTGCCTCCCAGGCTATCCAAAAAGGAGTCAAAGAGGCCAAGCCCTGCCTCTTGGAACCCTATGTCGAGATCGCGGTGACGGTCCCCGAAGAATTCATGGGCGACATCAACGGCGACCTGAACAGCCGACGAGGCCGGATTCTCGGGATGGAACCGGTCGGCGGCGGACGGCAATGTATCCGTGCCATTGTCCCCGAAGGCGAGGTGTTGCGCTATTCGACCGATTTGCGCAGTATGACGGGCGGCCGCGGCAGTTATTCGCTTAAGTTTAGTCACTATGATGAAGTACCCGAGCATGTTGCTCAGGGCATCATTGCTGAATACGAGAAGCAGAAAGCGGCAGAGTCGTCGTAAGGGCGTTTTGCTGTCACTTTTTTCCACGGCCGGGAACGGATGCATCTGTTCTCGGCCGTTCCGATAGGTAGGGTGTTCTGTGGCGTACCCGATTCGATAGAACTTGCAAATCCAACATCATAGACGAGGTAGTGATGGGCGATGCATTACGTAAGCAACTGCTGAAGGCAGGTCTGGCCAATAAGAAGCAGGCGAAGGCGGCCGAAGCAGACCAGCGCAAAAAGGCAAAAGAAGCGCGCAAGGCCGGGTTGGATTCGGATACCGATACCCTGTCCGAAGCGCAGCAGGCCCTAGAGCAAAAACGCGCGGCCGATCGCGCCCGAACCGAAGCCCAAGAGGCCGAACGCCGGCGTCATGAACTTGAGGCCCAGGCTCGCGACTTGGCCCTGAACCATGCGATCCCGTGTCCAGAGGGGGACATTCCCTACCATTTTGCCGATGGCACGCAAATCCGCACCCTCATGGTCACCATGGAGTTCCGAGATAAGCTGAGTAAAGGCAAGCTGGCGATCGTATCTGTCGATGGGGAGTACCGATTCGTACCGGCCGAGACGGCCGAGCGCATCGTAGAACGAATTCCTGAAATGGTTGTCTGTCATCACACCGAATCGGAAAAGAAGCAGGAAGGGCCATATGCGGATCACCCCATACCTGACGACCTCGTGTGGTGATCAAGAAGCAAAAGCAGAAGCAGAAGGACGGCATTCAGATGGCAGAGACAAAGAACGTGCTTATTCTTAAGGTGGCTCTCAAGATGAAAAAAAGCGTTTGGCGACGTATTGCCATAAGGGAAGACCAAACTTTGCATGCGCTCTTTCATGCCATAAACGAGGCGTTTGACTGGGATTTCGATCACCTCTACTCGTTTTTTATCACAGGTGTTAAGAACGCAAGCCGGAAGCGGATCCGGGAATCGCCTCGTTACTCCCATCCGTCATGTTTTGAAGAGCCGGACTTTTTTGATTCCGGGTCTTTTGGGCAGGATGCTAGCCGAACCTCTATCGGAAGTCTGGAGCTTGCGCCGAAAATGGCATTCGAGTATCTCTTCGACTTCGGAGACGAATGGTGGCATGTCATTATCGTTGAACGTATCGAGCCAGCGGATCCCGAAACACGCTATCCCCTCCTTCTGGAATCCCATGGCGAATCCTTCGATCAATACTCGTAGCGATATGGGTTGTATCGCGCCCTGGCGTGCGGGGAACTGCGGAAAAAGTTGCGCCGAATCTATCGAAACGCTAGTCTATCACGATCTAAATGTTGACTCATTCCCCTCATCTGAGGCGGATTTCCAGGGAGATACCCACCCCAATGTCCGTGCTTGCTGAACGCAATGCAACAACGCAGGTTATGGTGGGGCATGTTCCCGTTGGCGGAGATGCCCCTATCGTGGTCCAGTCCATGACCAATACCGACACCACCGATGCAGCCGCAACGGCCGATCAGATCTGCGCCCTAGCCGATGCCGGGTCGGAATTGGTGCGTATTACCGTCAATACCGCCGAAGCTGCGAAGGCCGTCCCGGCCATTCGTGATCGGGTTCGAAATTCAGGCTGTTCGGTTCCCATCGTCGGCGATTTTCATTACAACGGCCACAAGCTGTTGACGGATATCCCGGAATGCGCCGAAGCCTTGGATAAATACCGCATCAATCCCGGCAATGTGGGCCATGGGAAAAATCGTGACGACCGGTTCACCGCCATCTGCCGTATCGCTGCTGAACGTAACAAGCCCGTTCGTATCGGGGTCAACGTCGGCTCTCTGAACCAGGAACTTGTGGTCAGCAAAATGCAGGAGAACACCGACCGCGACCTTGGCAGAGCCCCCGAAGACATCATCAGCGATTGCATGGTCATTTCGGCATTACAATCGACCGAATTGGCGCTTGATAGCGGACTGCGACCCGACCAGATTATCATATCGTGCAAAAGCTCGACGCCGCGGCAATTGCTTCAGGTCTACCGTGACCTGGCAGCCCAATGCGACCAACCGCTCCACCTGGGGCTGACCGAAGCGGGTATGGGGGCCAAGGGGCTAATCTGGTCGTCGACCGCCTTGGGCATCCTATTGGCCGAAGGCATTGGCGATACCATCCGTGTTTCGCTGACTCCGCAGCCCGGGGGCGATCGGCGGGATGAGGTCTATGCGGCGTGCGAGATCCTCCAGTCCTTGGGGTTGCGTTCCTTTGCGCCCAGCATCACGGCTTGCCCCGGTTGCGGCCGAACCACCAGCACCACGTTTCAGGAACTTGCCGAGCACGTTCAGGCCCACGTTCGCGCACAGATGCCCCGCTGGCGAAGCCAGTATCCCGGCGTCGAAAACCTCAAACTGGCCGTTATGGGCTGTGTGGTCAATGGACCGGGAGAGTCAAAAGCCGCCAATATCGGAATCAGCCTGCCCGGAACCGGCGAAGCGCCCAGTTGTCCGGTGTTCATCGATGGGGAGAAACATACCACGTTGTCCGGGTCGCCTGCGGAATTGGCTGAGGCATTTTGTCGGCTTGTAGATGACTACGTCGAACGCCGCTATGCATGAATGGAGAAATGTGAGAGCTGGATTATCATTACGGAGGGGGAACCAATGATGAACATGCAAGAACGAATGCTGGCCGTGGTCCGGGGGGAATGGCACGACCGCGTGCCCTTTGTACAATACTCTGGAATAACAAGTCCGGATGACGATGCAGTGGTCCGTGACGCAGTCGGACCGGAGAACATTGGTTTTCTGCAATGGACCCAGGCCCATCGTGCCGATGCGCCCAACTGCCGTTTTGAGATGGAGCGCATCGAAGCCAATGGGACGCCCGGTTTTCGGCGAACGCTTCATACGCCGGTAGGTTCCTTATTCGAAGAGCGGCTCGAAGAACCAACCTTGGGTACAACGGCCAATGCCCGTCATTTTGTGCAGTCCATCGAAGACTATACCGTGCTTCTGGCCTATTTGCGCGATCTGACCATCGAACCGGATCCCTCAGCCCTGCGGGATACCTGGGCTGTATTGGGCGACAGCGGGTTGCCCCATGTAAGCGTCGGTCGGACGCCGTATCAACAGCTTTGGATCGAATTGGTAGATATCAATGACCTGATCCCCCACATGTGTGAACGCCCCGATCTCATGGAGGAGGTCATGGAGGAAATGGCGCGGGTTCAAACCGAAATCCTCAAGGCAGTGTGCACCGTCGCGAAGGAAGAACCTATTCCGCACATCGATTTTGCTGACAACATCACCGCGCCCATGATCGGAAACGACTTGTTTCGGCGCTATTGCCTTCGCGCCTATGATGAGCTTGCAGATATGCTCGATGCAGCGGGCTTGGACATCCCTGTCATGGTCCATATGGACGGGGATCTGAAAGCTTTATGGCCGGACATCGGCGCATCCCGGGTTCGTGGACTTGATTCCATGTCGCCGCCACCCGATAACGATACGAGTGTGGCCGATGCGCAATCGCTATGGCCTGAGATGCGCCTGTTGATCAATTTCCCATCATCGGTGCATCTATCAGATCCGGACGTGATCTATCAGAAAGCCCTTGATATCCTGGAGGAAGGGGGGCGCCAAGGGCGGCTTCAGATTCAGATTTCGGAGAATGTACCGCCCGGAGCCTGGAGGCATTCGTATCCGGCGATTATCCAAGCCATTGATGATTTCGGCGCTGCCTGTGCATAGATGAAAATCCGACGCCACATGCGGTACAGTTTACCTAGATAAAAAAGCGGGTGGGGGACGATATGCCAAGGCCGAGTATGGCACTTGAACGGCGTATCTTACTCCAGGTAACACAACAAGGAGATTATAATGACAAAGCGAACGTGGGTGCTATTGGCTATCGCCGTTGTGTTGGCGATTATCGTGGTTCCATTGCGGGGATGGTTGATGCAGACGGAAACAGTCCCGATTTCCCGAGAGGAGATGGAGGAATTCGAAGAAAACCGCATGTTGATGATGCCTCCCATGGGACCAGGACCGGCGGTAGAGGAACCTCCTGCTGAGGCAGATGTCGACGAAGCCCCCGCCGATGACGACGCCACGGACACTGACGAAGAGGCTCCGGAAGCCGACGAGGATCTTCCCAACGAAGGCGAAGACGATGACGCCGGGGATGTAGAACCGGAAGAACCCGCCGAGGAATAGGGCGTCGAATCCATATGAATTGATTCCAGGGCCGCCGTTGATGGAGAGTACCGTCACGGAGGCCTTTCCTTTTGTAGGAGATGCAAGATTAACCCGCGAAAAACGGATAGAGAGAGTGCGATGGGCCGTATAAGCATAGGATGTGCGTTTGCGGGGTTGTGTGTTTTGCTGGCGGGCATCGCATCCGCACAGGAATCGCTCGACACGATCCTGGAGCGGGGTCATGTGCGGGACTGGCTTGTTTGCGGGCCGTTTAGATCCGACATGGACGGAGGGATTGTCGCTTCTGTTCGTCATGGTCTGTCGCCGTTTGGCGCCCGCGATTTTCTCAACCCCATCGGTGGGGTGAGCCAGGCCCGTCCTGAATCCGGGCTGCGTGTCGAACACTCCGAGGGGTATGCTATATGGAGCCATCGGACAGTGGAAAGCCCCATTCTTGATGTGTCCGAAGCGTTTCTCGATCGACGGGAGGGCATCCTATATGCTGCTTTTACATGCGAATCTTCCTACGATCGCCCTGTATACCTCGACCTGCAGGCTCCCGTTGGCGTCCGGGCATGGGTAAACGGTTTTCCTGTTGATCGCGATGAGGCCGGCGCGTTAACGGGGATCACTCGGGGGATTGTTCGATTTCGACAAGGGGCGAACCGGGTCATTGTGCAAGCAGCGCTGGCTTCGCTTGATCCGCTTGATGACGCAGCATCGCAACGCCGCGGGGGATCTTTGTTAACCGGGCGAACGGGATTTGAGATTGCCCTTCGAATGCGGCCCGTGCAGTTTATCGGCGATTTGGCCTATATCCCCCGTTTGGACAGTGGACGTAGCTTCACCGATGACGACGGCGACCTCCATAAGCATGGGC
>PWNM01000130.1 GCA_003557825.1 Candidatus Hydrogenedentota bacterium
AAATTGCTCTTGGACCACCATGCCCGTCCGACCATGATGCTCGTTGACCGATTCCTCCTGTTCATTGAGAGCCTGTGGAACTCGAAAGCGAGGGAAATCCGCGCCTTGTTACAACAGGCTCGTGACGGAGACACACGGCCAAATGGAGGACCGCAATGACGCGACAGGAACGGGTACGACGGACGATTCGATTCGAGGATCCCGATCGGACGCCCGTTTGGTTTTTCAACCGCGATCATCACCACGGCGACATTATGCTGTACGCCTATGGGTTGAATCGGGAAGACGGGCGGACGGGCGAATGGGGGTTCTCGTGGCGCAATCTGGGCGACGGTACCATGGGCCAGCCGGAGGAACCGGTATTGCCCAGCTGGGAAGATCTGGCCTCCTACCCATTTCCGACCAAACGTACCCAAGAACGGTTAGCACACTTGCCGCAGTTTCTTGAATCATCCGTCGGATATTACCGGCTAGGATGTACGGGGATCACGGGATTCAACAACTACACCTTCTTGCGGGGATTTGAAAATGCCATGGTGGACTTCCTCGCGGAACCGGAGCGGGCGTTCGCCTTGTTCGACCGGATTGTGGACTTCGAAGGCGAGATGATCGATGTTGCCGCAGAGGCTGGACTCGATGGGTTTCACTTTTCCGATGACTGGGGCGGACAGCAAGGCCTACTGCTGGATCCGGCACTGTGGCGGGAACACTTCAAACCACGCTATGCCCGGCTGGTCGAACGGGCCCATCAACAGGATCTGGCCGTTTGGTTTCACAGTTGTGGCGATATCAGCGCTATCATCGGCGACTTCCACGAAATCGGCATCGATGTAATCAATATCTCGCAGCCCAATGTGGTCGATCTCGAGGAGGTCGCGGCGGCCTACGGAGGGAAACAGTGTTTTATGATTCCTATCAGCTATCAAACCGTATCGATTTCGGGTACGCCGGAAGATATCTATCAAGAGGCCAATCGATTGCGACGGCTATTCGAAACACCCCGGGGCGGCTTTATCGGATACATTGAGGAATACGGCTGCATGGGTATGAGTGAGGCCAATTACCAAGCCTGCGTCGATGCATTGACCCGGCCTGCGCCTTCGGAGTTTGGTATATGACCTCGCACGAACGGTTTGCAGCGGCGATGGCTTACCAACAGCCGGACCGAATACCGCTCGATATCGGCGCTACGAGCCTTACAGGAATACGGCCCGCCTGCCAGGAGCGCCTTCGGAAACTGCTAGGTCTAAGCGAAGCGCCCGCTCCTAACCCCAACGGCGTGGATGAAGCCATCCTAGAATGGGCAGGAACAGACTTTCGGGCGGTAGGCGGCATCATTCCCTTGCCGGGTTCCTTGACAAAACAGCTATCGGAATCAGCCTTCATGGACTGCTGGGGGATCCGTCGAGATATTATCGGCGGTGAGTACCAGATCACCAATTGCCCATTGCGGAATGCCACACGGGCCGATCTAGATGCATTTCCCTGGCCGGAACCGCATATCGACGATCCCATCCTGGAATTGCTGCGGAGCCGTGCGGCGACGCTTCATAAAACCGAACGCCACGTCGTCATTGCCGAACATCCGGTCTTTGGCATCCTCGAACTGGGATGCTGGATGTGCGGTTACGACGACTTCATGATCAAAATGGCGCTCGAGCCGGATTTTGTCCGGGCCTTTTTCGATCGGGTCCTTTCGATTCAACTGGCCGTGCTCGAAGCCTATTACCCAGTGCTCGGGCCGTATGTCGCTTTGACGACCAGCGGCGATGATTTTGGTTCACAACAAGGACCATTGGTTTCGCCGGACATGTTTTCCGAACTCATCGCTCCCTATTTCAAAGAGCGTATCACTCGCACTAAAGCATTGGCCAACTGCTATTACTGGCATCATTCCTGCGGCTCAATTACTGATTTGCTCGATACTATCATCGATTGTGGCGTCGACATCCTTAATCCCATTCAGACCTCGGCGCGCGACATGGAGCCTGCATCGTTAAAAGCGCGATTTGGCGATCGGCTGGTGTTCTGGGGCGCAGTGGATGTGCAGCAGTTTCTACCGTATGCCACGCGGGAGGAAATCCCCGTTGTCATCCAGAATCTGTGCCATGAACTCGGCCGAGACGGTGGCTATGTGATGGCCCCGGCCCATGAAATCCAGGACGACGTTCCGGCGGAGAACATCGTGGCATGGGTCGAGAGCCTGCGCACCAGCTAATGAGACCGCTTGGACTTGCCCTTTTTCTTCTTGCGCACCGAGTAGCCGAAATGACCCAGTTCCTTGCCCAAGATATAGTATCGCCCATGGGCAAAGGCGATGAGGCCCGCCTTTTCGAGAGCAAGCCGCCCCGCCCGATTGATAAGTTGGTCGGTGACCTGTACGGCGGTGACCTCAGCGATAAACATGGTATGCGAGCCAAGGGGTACGGTCTTGCGGGTTTTGCATTCGATGTTCACGGGGCATTCGGCTATCAAAGGAGCGTTCACGGTTGAGGCAGGAACTGCGGTCAGTCCGGTCTCGGCAAACTTATCGACCTGCCGCCCCGAGGCTACGCCGCAGTAGTCCGTGGCACGCGTCTCTTGAACCGAAGGGATATTGACGACAAACTCGCGGGATTCCTTGATTAGTCCATAGGAATGCGTCGCCTCCCGAATCGATATGGAGAGCATTGGCGGTTCGCTACAGACGGTCCCGGCCCACGCTACGGTGATAATATTGGGTTTGTGTCCCTCGGCCATGCAGGTGACCATGACCACGGGCACGGGATTGAGCATAGTTCCGGGTTTCCAGATCCGCTTGGCGTGGTCGGACGAATCGGGTTGACGAACAGGCCGGCGTTTCGCCGGGGGAGATCCCTTGCGCATGGCCATGGGTAGTGATTCCTCTAGTTTGTAAACCTATGTCTATATCGTTGAACAAATCGTTGGATTAGATCGTCTTTCCCCGGACATCAAGGAATAAACACCAGTACGTGATTCGTCACACGGACGACGATTCACGTTCGTAGAGGGTCAATCCGACGCGCTCTATGTGCTCGCGCAGCGGCGGATGCTGGATGGCATCGCCGGATTGGACATCAAACTGGTAAGGCAGTGGAATCTCGTCGAGTTCATCAGCGATTGAAGCGATCGTTAACCTATCGGTCGTGCCGTACACTGCCAGGTCTATATTGGACTGGGCGCGCGCCGTTCCCATGGCACGGGATCCGAAAAGTATGACTTGCGCAACCTCAGGATGATGTTCAAAAACAGCCGTCATCATCCGTAGTTCATTTTCGGTCAACATGGGAACGCACGTCAATTGGTAAGTATCCTTTCATTGAAGTACTTTATTGAGGGGAATCTGTGCATGCCCCTATTCTATACAATAAGATGGCAACAGGCCATTCGACGTGACGGTAGGTTTGCGGGTATCATGGGAATCCACAGACAATAGCAGACACGGAAGGAGACACGGAAATGCGCTATGTCAAACCGATTAGCCGGTCCTTGCCGGCGCGGGCCCAAACCGAGGACGAAGATGGGAACGGGAACGGCTTCGGCTGGTACGAGTTTTGGGGGTGGTGGAATTTTGCGCTTAACCTGTTGATCATGGCCACACGCGGTTTTGGGCCGAAGTTTTTATAACCCGAAGGAGCTACACGAATCGTTATGCGGCAAGGGCGTTCACAGCAACTGTGGCAAGAGGCGAATACGACGCTGGTCGGCGGGGTTAACAGCCCCGTCCGGGCATTTAAGGGTGTAGGAGGCGAGCCGTTTTTTGCGGCATCGGGCAGCGGACCATGGCTTGAAACGGCCGATGGCGACCGGCTCGTAGACTTTATCCTGTCGTGGGGGCCGTTGATCCTGGGTCATGCCCATCCGAAAGTCGTGGAGGCGGTCTGTGCGGCCATGGCCAAGGGAGCCAGTTTTGGCGTGCCCACCGAAGCCGAGACGCGCCTGGCCCAGCGGATCACTCGGTTGATGCCGTCCATGGAAAAGCTGCGCCTGGTAAACAGCGGCACCGAAGCGACAATGAGCGCCATCCGATTGGCCAGGGGCGTTACGGGACGCGACTTAATCGTGAAGGCCGAGGGGTGCTATCACGGTCATGCCGACGGACTCCTGGTAAAAGCAGGAAGCGGCCCCACGACCTTCGGCATGCCCACAAGCCCGGGTGTTCCTGAGCCCTATGCGTCGTGTACGCTCACGGTGGCATTCAACAGCCTCGAAGAACTGCAGGCCGTATTCGACGTTCATGGCGAGACGGTGGCGGCGGTTATCATCGAGCCGTTGCCGGGGAACATGGGGGTCATCCCCCCCGAACCGGGCTACCTTGAGGGAGTACGTGCGCTCACCCGGGATCACGGCGCTTTGCTCATCTTCGATGAAGTGATGTCGGGATTTCGGGCAGCCCTCGGCGGAGCCCAGGCGCGGTACGGCGTAACTCCGGACCTGACGGCCTTGGGTAAGGTCATCGGCGGCGGATTGCCCGTCGGCGCTTACGGCGGACCCGCCGCGCTGATGGATCAGCTTTCGCCCGTAGGACCCGTGTACCAGGCCGGTACGCTATCGGGTAATCCCCTCGCCACGGCGGCAGGCCTGGCCACGCTAGACGTACTCGAAGAGCCTGGCGTGTTTGACAGCATAGAACACCGGTTCACGAAACTATGCGCGAATTTGGGCGAGCTGGCGAAGGAGGCAGGCGTACCCGTCTACCAGACCCAGGTAGGCACGATGGCCTGCATGTTTTTCCAGGAAGGCCCGGTGCAGAACTACGCCGATGCCACAAAATCGGACACGGACCGGTACGCCCGGTTTTTCCATGCCATGCTTGAGGGGGGGGTATACCTTGCGCCGTCGCAGTTTGAAGCCATGTTCATGAGCCTCGCCCATGATGACGCGGCCGTGGATCAGACCCTCGATGCAGCACGAAAGGCGTTTGCGGCGTTGTAAGGCTATTCGGACGCAGGTTCCAGACGCCGCCAGATACCGTCCATCCGAAATACGACCGGGTCGGTCAGCGTGAGCATGTCTTCAAACTCGGGATGGGCCACGAGCCAGGATTGCAGATCGGGATCATCCCGTTGAAGGGGTTGCGTGCCTTCACCGGCATAGCCGCGTTCTTGCCAATGCTCGGCCTCCGGATCACGTTGAAAGGCGCGCCCGCCCAGAACCCGAGTTTCGGCTTCGGCAGCCTGGTCCGGCTGCACGGGACGTGTAGGCCTCGGCGGGGGAGGAGGAGGAGATGCGGCGGCTCTTCTGCGTTGCGATTCGGATACGGGCTCGCCATCGGATCGCAAATCCGGCGTGTCCGGCTGGAGGTGCTCGCGAAGGTAGGACTCCTTTTCATCGGATTCCATGGCCATGATGGGCGCATCTTCGGAGGGAGACGCCATTTCCATGTCTCGACCACCGCCCAAGCCCATACCTTCGCCAAATGTATCCGGCCCCCCCATGCCGCCCATGCCCCGCATAGGGCCTGCTGTATCGTCCGCCTCGGGAGCGACCTGCAATTGCTGTAGCTCACGTAATGCGGCGGGGTCTTTATCGGGCAGAGCTTCCTCCTGCTCCTCGGCCAGCATAGCCATTTCGGCCATTTCGGAACGGTGGCCGTTTGGACCCGTGAACAAATGGAAAAAGACCCCCCCTAGCACAACGAGCAACATGGCCGCTGCGGCCAGCATGGGCCAGACCGGTTTGGGCTCAAAGCGTTGACTCCGTAGCCGAACGGGTTTGGCGGGACGGTGGATGGCATTGTGGATGCGGTTCTCGAGATCGTCTGGCGCGCTGTCTTTGGGCAGCTCGCGAAACATCGCATCCAACCGCTGCATCTGATGGAGTTCACGCAAGGCTTCGGCGTCATCCGCCAGGGCCTTTTCGGTATCGTCCTGCTCGTCGGGCATAAGCTCGCCATCCAGCAGGGGCGAGAACCGGTTGCGCAGTTCATTTGGGTCTAAGGGTGTCATAATACCGATAATTCCACTAACCGTTTGCGGAGCAGTGTTCGGGCCTGATTGAGGCGCGACTTCACCGTGCCCCGCGGGCAATCCATTATGGCGGCGATGGCGTCGTAATCCAGGTCTTCGATGACCCGAAGAATAAACGTCATCCGATAGACTTCAGGCAACTCTTCCAGACATTGCTGCAGTACCGCTTCGGTTTCATGGGCCATGGCCTCGCTGCCGGGCGTTGGCGTAGCGGCCGCCATATTTGATTTCTCGACCAACGCCTCGAGGGATTGGCCCAAGTCACGGCCTTTGCGGTGGCCATCCCGAAGCCGATTCCGTGCGAGATTGGTCGCAATGCGATAGAGCCAGGTGAACAACTGGGCATCGCCGCGGAAGCCTTCGAGTCGTTCATAGGCCCGAATAAACGTATCTTGCGTGACTTCGAGGGCATCCTCCCGATTCCCGAGGTAGCGGTATACCGCGTTGAAGACCCGGTCCTTATAACGTCGGACGATGGCATCGAATGCCGCGCTATCGCCATCGCGATACCGTTCTACCAACGCTTGGTCGGTCGTTTGCTCCGCTGCCTCGACGAAAACGGCCGATTCCACGGATCCCATCGGGACCCTGTCTGTTTGTTCCGGATTATTAGACACCAGAAGTACCGGTTCGGTTCGATTTGCTGCTGCCACGGGCTTCGCACGCCACGACGCCCCACCTCGACTATCCAGTAAAAGGATACCATATCCCCCTCACCAGGCGATACGCATGATTCCCGCCCAAAGGATGACTCGGAGGCAGCCGAGTAGGGTTGCGATGGCTAGGGGATTACTCTATGCTGCGAAGAATCGGGAGCGCTGGAGCCATCATGCTTGATGGATACACGGAACCAACGCCCTTCATCAAGGATACAACCGGGTATGTTACGGGATATTTCGAAACAGGAGGAGAAAAATGAAGACGATGGGATGGATAGGTATTTGCGCATTGACGATGGCATTGTTCCCGGCCATGATATCACAGGGCGATTCTCCAAGAAGTGTCTTTCCGGGTGACGAATGGGACACCATGGCACCCGAAGAAGCCGGGCTAGATGAGGCCGTGCTGGAGCGTTTGGCCGAGCTTGTGGGCGGCCGCGGTTGCGTGGTTCGTCATGGCCATATGGTCTATAGCTGGGGCGAACAAGAACGCTCCGCGGATGTGGCCTCCGCCTTCAAACCGGTGCTCAGCACGCTCTTATTTTTCGCCGTTCAAGATGGCCTCATAACCAGCCCCGACGATCGCGTATCCGAGCATGAACCCCGGTTGCTTGAGCTTGACCCCGATAAGGACGGACAGATCACCTGGACCCATCTTGGTTCCCAAACCTCGGGTTACGGACTTGCGGAGGGTCCCGGCGAGGCATATGCGTACAATGACTATGCCCTCGCCTTGTACTACGACGCCCTAATGGATAAGGTCTTCGAGCCCCATGCCGACGAAGTATTGGCCCGATACATGGGCGACCCCTTGGGTTTCGAAGATGCCTACACCTTCGAAGCATTCGGTCCGCATGATCGCCCCGGTCGATTGGCCCTTTCGGTGCGTGATTTTGCCCGATTCGGGCAGTTTATTCTCCACCAGGGACGGTGGGGCGAGGAACAACTGCTTGCCCCGGAGTATGTGGAGGAAATGATTACAACCGTCTTGCCTGCAGATACCCCCATTGCAAGTGGTGAAGAGGCGCCCATGCTCGAAAATCAGCGAACCGTGGGCGGCGGCAGAACCGGCACCGACGTGGGACCGGGCTTTTATAGCTTTAACTGGTGGGTAAACGGTGTAGATCGTGATGGTAACCGCCTGTATCAGGATGGACCGACCGATTTGCTTCTCGCCGGAGGGCATGGAGGTCGGCGCAATCTATGGATCATTCCGTCCCTCGATCTGATCATCTCGTGGAATGATTCCCGCATTACCGATCACGACGATAGTCCAACGAATCCCGACACGCTATCCAATCAAGCGGTGCGCCTGATGATGGAGGCCGTGATTAACTCAGAACCCGAACCTGCCAATCCCAACCGACATACCACCGTAACCATCGATGGCGACCGCTGGCGCATCAATGGCGAGATCACCTATCCGGGCGCACCGGCAGAGGGGCTGCTCATGAATGTCCGCATGGTTAGCGCGACATTCGAGGATCGGAATCGCGACGATTTCGACGCGGACGCCAATACGGACGCCTTTCTGGCTGCATTGCCGGAGTATGTGGACTACGGAGTACGGGCCTTTACGTTTTGTCTGCAGGGCGGTTTCCCCGGATATGAAGACGCGCTGAATTCGGCGTTCAATCCCGATGGCACCTTACGGCCCGATTACATGGCACGGATCGAGCGCGTGTTGGACGCATGCGATGAACATGGCGTTGTCGCCATCCTTGGTTTGTTCTACCAACGCCAGGATGGGTTATTTGAAAACGCCGATGCCCTCCGAAATGGGGTTCGCAACGCCATGGTATGGCTAACGGAAAAGGGATACCGCAATGTAGTGGTCGAGATCACCAACGAATACGGCCATCACGGTTTCGACCAAGATATGCTTCGCCAACCCGAAGGACAGGTGGAGCTCATCGAACTCGCCCGTTCCGTGGCTCCCGATATTTATGTGTCGACCAGTGGAGGCGGCGGTGGAACGTTGCATGACGAGGTTGCCGAGGCCTCTGACTTCATGCTGATTCATTTCAACCACACCGCATTGGAGGACATCCCCGATCGAATCGAACGGCTACGGCATCTGGGACGCCCCATCGTTTGTAATGAGGATGACAAGATCGGCGAAGAAGGCGCTGAGGCGGCTCGAATCACGGTAGAACATGGCGCATCATGGGGCCTTATGGCATTTGATGTAAACCAGGCCTATCCCTTTGTGTTTGACGGCGCCGCCGATGATCCGCCGGTTTATGAAGCGCTCAAGGAACTGACTACGGTACCAGGGAATCATGATGCCAACCCGGCGGAGACCGAGGAGCCCGTTGCCGCATCGACGCCTTTCGAACGGGGCTCTATTCAAGGCAAGACGCCGCGGATAACCATTGCGGATCGCCATTTCGAAACGGTCGATGGCCAGCCGTTCTTCCCCATCGCCGATACGGCGTGGCTGCTTACCCGCCTCTCCAACGAAGACATTGAATACTATATCAGCGCGCGAAGCGATCAAGGATTTAACATCATCAAATTCGGACCCGAATCGGACCCCGTTGATTTCGAGCAGTTGAACGCCATCCTAGACCTGCTCGATAAGTACAATATGTACGCTGAGTTATATATTCCCGCATACGACTACAACGCCGACGTGCTCATCGAGAGCAACTACGACTATGCCCACGCCATTGCCGAGTCAGTAAAAGAACGGAGTAATATTTTTGCCTATACCCTGGAAGGATTAGACTCACCCTATGGGAAAGGCAATGTTGAAAGTATGAGAGCCCGCCTGGCTGAAGCCCATCGGGGGCTCAAAACAGCCGACCCAACGCGCCTGATCACCCATCATCCGCGCTCCGGCCACTCCGTCGTCGACCATTCCGGCGTTGATCCCGCTTCCATGGACTTCTACTCCGTCCACCGGTGCAATCCAGGTTCCATTCAGGGACTCCTCGATGCGGAACTTAACCGGACGCCCGTAAAACCCGTCTTCCTTACGGAACCTGTATACGAAGGTCAAGGCAACATGTGTGGGTGTCAACATGGATGCACCGCAGATCACGTCTTCCAGCAGATTGATGAAGCCGTTGAATCCGGCGCTGCTGGGATCAGTTACGGACACTATTCCATTTGGAGCTTCAATCTGGGGACCGATGGCACATGGGGACCTGACCCTTCGCCTGAGGGTACGCCCTGGAGAGACGCCCTCCATCTTTCCGCCGGCGCGGAACGGATGGTTCAACTGATCCAGCGTATGCCCGCATGGGATTAAAAGAATGGCGTTCATTATGCCCGTTTGTTCGGCATAACAATGGCGTCGCTTATTCGCCGACAAAGCCGGTGTCTTATATGCACGCATTGTTCTTAACGTTTTGCGTCAGG
>PWNM01000001.1 GCA_003557825.1 Candidatus Hydrogenedentota bacterium
AGGCTCATCCACACGGGCGGGGGAATCCGGTCATTCCTCTCGAACTCGGGAAGCTGTTCGATGGGCAGCGTGTGAGATGGCAGATCCTTCCCAAAGCCGCTTATATACTGCGGCTGAGGACCTATCTCGAGCAATAACGATTGATCAGTAGCAGTGACGGTGCGGGATTCGCCCAGCATGTCGGTCAGAGTATAGCTATCCGAGCCCAGCGCGAGCGTTGCTTCGTGCGTGTCGCTATCGGAAGACCACACGACGGCGACGGCCTCGCCTTCACCGGATTCCGGTTGAAACACCACGCCGAGCAAGGGGTCCGGCAGCTCCAATCGAGCCGCTGCCCGCGTACCCAACAAATTGTCTATCAAAGCCGCATAGGCATGCCATACGGGCTTCGGGGTACCGTCATCACGGAGAAAACCATACCAGGCTCCGTCCCAGTCGCGCACGGTGAAGGGGAAAACGACATCGACCCGTGCCTCTTCACGCAGCACCAGGCCTGTGAGGATTGCCTGCATCAGGAGTCGGGCCTGTCGGTCTTCGCCTTCGGGCGTGCCGTCGCTTACCCAGCCGAACTCGGTAAGATAGATGGGCTTGTCATCACCGAATTCAAGCATAAGATCACGCATGTCCAGTATCTGAGATCGGAACCATCCGTCGTTAAAGGTCTCGCCCCATTGGTACGGATGGACCGCCATGACATCGAAATATCCCCCGACGCCGTGTTCATAGCATTCACGCATAAAGGGGATATTGATTCCCGCCAGCCCGCCGAACACCACTTGGGCCTCGGGGTTGGCCCGTTTGATGGCCATATAGGCGGATTTGAGTAGCGAAGCGTATTCGTTGGCCGTTCCTTCCCAGAAATGGATGTCCGGTTCATTCCACACTTCGTAGTCTAAAATGCGGTCGCCAAAATAGGCAACGGTCTGCTCAATGTAACGCGACCAATCGCGCAGATCCTGAGGCGGATAGGCGCGGCGGTTTTCAGCATCTTCCGGAGCCGACGAAGCCCAATCGGGCGTATAACCCAACAATGCCAACTGGCGGATCCCGTAGGGCTCGAGCCAGTTTGTGAGTTCCGTATCGGCTTCGTCGAAATTCAGTACATCCGGTTCCGGCGCCATGCGTCCCCAATCCAACGCCGCCGAGCCCGCACCCATGCGGCACCAGCCTACGCCCAGCTCGTCGAGTCCGTCCCAAGGGTTGCAAATACCGAACGGGTTGGATTCACGACCTGCCGCCCCCGTATGTACAACCACCGATAAAAGCAACAAGCATCCGATGAAGCGCATGTTATGCTCCCCCTTTCTGTCCTGACCGATGATCTGACCTGACCAGGTTTCTGTGGGATACCGTACACCATGCCGGGCAGGGGAATCATCCGGGATGGATCTATTTCTATCCGGACCGTGCAGGCCTTGCCTTCAGAGGGTCATGGGGATATGATAGAACGGCATAACGGGAGGCATGAGTCGAACCACGGCTTAAGGAGGAGGGCGTCATGGATTTTCCGCAGCACCAGTACAAGATGGTTGGTCATATGGCGCGTTGGGCGGGTGTAGTTTGGGTCAGCTTGGCGCTGGCGGCAGGGGGAACACAGGCGATGGAATTTGAAATACCCAGGGATGCCACATTCTCGTTTCATGGGCCGGTAGGCGAGCGAATTGCGGCCAATATTGAGCAGTGGTTGTTACCGGCTCCGGAGGCCAATCCGGGCATGGTCGAGATGTTCCGCGTGCGGGATCGTAAACCACAACCCCAGCTTGTACCTTGGGCGGGGGAATTTATAGGAAAGTACCTCATTTCGGCCATCCAAGCCCGGCGTATGACCGAAGACCCGCGGTTGGATGCGCGGGTCGACGAAGTAATCCAAGAGCTGTTGGCCACCCAGGCCGGCGATGGCTACCTCGGCCCTTTTCGTGAGGAAGAACGACTCCTGGGTCATTGGGATCTTTGGGGCCATTACCACATTATGCTGGCATTGATGATGTGGCATGAAGATACGGGCGATGCCGACGCGTTGGCCGCAACGATCCGTGCTGCCGATTTGATATGCCGTGTATATCTTGATGGAGACCGGCGCCCCATCGATGCGGGTTCCGACGAGATGAACCTATCCATTATCCATGCCCTGGGTCGGCTATACCGGCATACGGGCGAGGAGCGGTATTTTCAACTCATGGAGCGCATCGTCGCGGATTGGGAAACGCCGCCTGCCGGTGATTACTATCGCCAGGGGCTTGCCGATATTCCTTTCTATCGCATGCCAAAACCGCGTTGGGAAAGCCTGCACAGCATTCAGGGCATGGTCGAGCTGTACCGTATCACGGGCGATTCGTCGTACCGCAAGGCGTTCATGAGCATCTGGCACAGCATTGCCGCCTATGATGTTCACAACACCGGCGCTTTCTCCACCAACGAACAGGCCGTGGGCAATCCCTACGCCATCGGAGCCATTGAAACCTGTTGCCAGGTGGCCTGGACGGCGATGACGGTGGATATGTTGCTTCTTACCGGCGATGCGCGGGTGGCCGATGAGCTTGAACGGGGGTTTTGGAACGCGATTTTGGCCTATCAACATCCTTCCGGCCGCTGGAATACCTACCATACCCCCAGCGACGGCGTGCGCGAGGCCTCGGCCCATTCCATTGTGTTTCAGGCCCGGCATGGGACGCCCGAGCTGAACTGCTGTTCGGTTAATGCGCCCCGCGGATTGGGCATGCTGTCCGAATGGGCCATGATGGTTGATCCCGAAGTCGGCGGACTCACGGTCAACTACTATGGTCCGATGGAAGCGGTCCTACCCTTGCCTGCGGGTGGAACCGTGACGATCAGACAGGAGACTGCCTATCCTGTGGACGGGCGAATTCGCCTGCACCTTTCCGTTGACGAACCCGCCGAGTTTCCGTTGCGGTTGCGAATACCCGGGTGGACGACCGCTGCCCAGGTATCCGTGAACAGGGGCGTGGCGGAATCGGTTGATCCCGGTGGATATTATGAAATCAACCGAACCTGGCACTCGGATGACACGATTATGCTGGAACTCGATATGACCCTTCATACGTGGATTGGTGATGTCGAGCGGGAGGGGAAGCTTTCCGTCTACCGGGGTCCCCTGTTGCTGGCCTACGACCAGAGATACAATACGTTCGACCCGGAGGACCTACCGATCCTTGACTACACGGATCTGACCTATCGTTCCATCGCATTGCCCCAGGCCATGTTTCCGCCTATGTTGGCGGTCGAGATGGCAACGACCGGGGAGCAACCGTTGATCCTGTGTGACTTTGCCCATGCCGGAGCGCATGGTACCCATTATGTGTCCTGGCTGCCCGTCACCAATGCGCCGCCTGCGCCCTTTCGTCTTGAATCACCGGATGAAGCAGCCGTAATACCCGCAGGCCCGACACGTTTTCGCTGGCATGGGACGGCTGGGTCGGATACCAAAGTCTATACGGTGCGTATTGCGCGTGATGCCTCGTTTGAAGATACGGTAGCCGAAGTGACCGACCTTCGTACGTTCCGGTACGCCCTTCGTGATGGACTCGACAGAGGGGGAACCTATTACTGGACCGTAGAGGCGACGAACTCCAATGGGACGGTATCCGCCGTGGACGGCCCCCGTTCGTTCACCGTGGATCCGGACCTGCCGAATCCCCTTCGTGAACATCCGAGCCTCATCGAATTCCGAGAGGATGCCTTGGCGGCCGGTTCGCCCCTTGATGGGTCCGGGGAGCCTGTTTACGGGGTCCTGGAGGAAATGCGCAACATCGAACCCGCCGTCGATCGTCAGGGTCGTCCGAATGGGGCCGTGCGGTTTCGTGGCGACGGGTTGTTGCGGTATCGAATCGCCGAGTTTCCCCGTGAAGACTATACGTTTCTGGCTTGGGTTCGCCCCGAAGCGCCTCCTGCGGGGATGTATGGTCAGATTATCAGCGCCTGGCAAAAGGCGATGGACGATCCGTTGCGAGTCTATATTCGTGAGGATACGCTGGCGGTACGGATCGAAGCGGGGCTTCCGGTGGATATCCCGCCCGTTCCCGTTGAATGGGAACAGTGGATCCATGTGGCCGTGGTGAAGCAAGGCGCAACGTTGACCTTGTATATCGATGGTCAACGCCGAGGCACGGCGGCGGCCCCTGAACGGCTGGGGACTACCGTGGCCGAAGATTTTGCGCTTGGAGGCAATCCCCATTTCGAAGGCGATGAATACTTTCACGGCTGCCTGGACGACTTCGCGTTTTACGGCCGTGCCTTTACGCCCGATGAGATCGCACGCGCTTATCGTGAGGGTATCGGTATCGAATGACAGTGAAAATCCTGCCCGATACTTCGGCAGCTAATCGAAGTGAATGTCTACCGTTTCGCCGGGGCGAAGATGGAGGGCGGGGGGAGTGCTGATGATGATGGGGAGTCCCAGCTCGGTCTCCAACCCGGCCATTCCTTGAACAAGCGTGGGCGTGATAGGCTCGAGTTGGGAGCCGATAGTGAGGATACGGGCCTCGGCGTATGCCCAATCGCCGCCGCGTTTACGGACCTTGACCGTGGCGCCTTCTTCCGGTTCCATGGTAATTGGTTGCCGCATATAGGCGATGATCCGGTCCGATTCGGCCGAACTGATGGTGAATACGGGATCCCCTGCTACCACCGTTTCGCCGGGTCTGCGGTGGATCATGCTGATCATGCCCGTCATGGGGGCGATAAGGTCAATGGGGCGCAGCTCGGCCTCGGCCAAGCGCAGCCGTTCTTCTTGTATGGCAATGGCGGCCTGGAGCCTGGCATCGGCTTCGGCCTCGCCGGAGCCTTGGCGTTCCCAGGGGGGAGACATCTCCTCGAGCCGCGTCTCAAGCGCGGCCACCACCCGGGTGAGTTCAGCGGACTCGGTTCGCAGTGCGTCGCGGGTGGCTTCCGCAGCTTCATAGGCATCTGCTGAGATGAGGCCCGATTCGAAAAGCTCTTTCATGCGTCCGTATTCGCTCTCGGCACGCCGAATCCGTACGGCAATTTCCGCCAACTCGACCCGTTTTAGCATGGAATCG
Source organism: Candidatus Hydrogenedentota bacterium (assembly GCA_003557825.1). Classification (GTDB taxonomy): domain Bacteria; phylum Hydrogenedentota; class Hydrogenedentia; order Hydrogenedentales; family SLHB01; genus PWNM01. The sequence goes on from PWNM01000001.1 coordinate 5,037, forward strand.
AATCGAAGCTCTTCATAGTTGAGATCCGTTCGGTGAGAACTGACGAGGGGTTCCATGCCCCGCCGCAACGATTCAATCTCGGCCCGGGTCACGGCTAACGTTCTGTCGATAATGTCCGGCGTACTGTGGTGGATGGTCCCAATAGGCTGGCCCTGCTCCACCCAATCGTATGTCGTAAAGCTGAACCCGGCGAGGGTTCCAGTCCTGGGGGATGTCACCTCCGCGCGTATAGCTTGTACTTTGCCCACCAATGTGGGGGCGGCCACATGGTAATACCAGGTCCAAGCCACCACGCCCAACGATACGACGAAGACCACAAACGGGACCACGGTCATACGAAACTGCAGCCAACGCCGACTGAGGGGAATGCGGAGGGGCTTTTGATGGGCGGACCGCATGTTACATCTCCGACTCATCTTCAGCGGTCAGGCCGGAAACGCGCGATACGCCGGGTAAGTTGCGAAGCTCGTTGAGGAGTTCGTCGATTCGGTTCGGGTCGCGCAATAGAAGCCGATAGGAAAAATCGGTTCCCTCAGGGGTTTCCGATGACCGTTGGCTGGCACAGATGGCCTTACGACTGTGGCGATTCAACAGCATCCGCAGATCCCCCAGCTCGGCCACCGGCCGATCCCAGTGAAGGTTCAGGATGTAGTCGTAACGATGCCGGGTACCCATGCGGGTGAACGACATGTAGAGCAGAATAGCCGCAATAAGCCCGCATCCCACGGCGGCCGTGCCGTATCGAAACGTGCCGCATGCCAGTCCGATGACAATGACCGAGAAAACATAGGTGGTATCGAGCGTGTCCCGAAGGACGTTTCGGAATCGCACAATGGCAAACACGGTCATCAGGCCCACCACCGTAACGATATTGTGGCTCAGGACCATCATGACAAGGGCCACTATGACCGGTAGGACAACGAGCGAATTGACAAACGTTCGGGAATACGATAGCCCGCTGTGGGTGGTCATGTAGACCCAGGCCATTAGCTGACCGCATACGAAGGCCAACAAAAGCCCCAGCAGCGTCTCGGAAATGTGGACCGGGCCCGCTGTATAGTCACTGCGAAAGAACCATTCAACCATGGTATATCGTTTGCCTCAGCCCCGCGGTGATTCGGTGATGGGTTATCCCAATAAGATGAAGGGTCTTATCAGGCATATGCGGCGTGCCAAGCGCCGTATGCGCCGGGTGTTGTTTCCTGAACGCCATCTACATATTTTCCCGCCGAGCGTTGTCGAAGGTTAAATGCCAATACCATATCCCGCATCCAGCCGGGAAATCGATCGGTGAATTTCAGCTCAAGTATGACCCGGTCGCCGAAGACGGTCAAGGGGTTCTTCATCTGCGTCGAACACATCGCTTCGAAGCAGGGTTCGCTCAATACCATCCGGTCCATGGTCACCCGCACCGCATTCCCCCCGTCAGGCACCCACGCTTCGCGGTCATAGGCAACATGCGATTTGGGTTCTCCGTTGACCTCGAGCATGCGCCGTGAAAATTCCTGTGCCGCATGCATTGCTTCGGGGTTGGAATCGGCCAGATCGCTCGGTGAGGGAAGGTGCCCCCGCAACAAATTGCCTATGGCATGGCGATGGACCTGTCCCCGAAGTTTCGATATGGTATTGTTCGTGCGTCGTTTGACTTCAAAGAAAACCGGTGCGCTCGGGTTGTCGTTGTAATAACGAATACGCAGCTTGAACCGGTTCTTCAATCCATTAATCGTATCCCGATAAAGCTTCATATCGGGGGAATCCAGGTATAGGCTGTGAACCGGATAGGAGTAGTTTATCTTGCCGATGGCGTGTTCATCCGGGGATAAGTAGGTGCGCACGAATTCCCGTACCTTCGCCGCAACCTCCTCCGAAATGACGTATTTCAGCTCAAATCGTTGTTTCTGTGCTTTGTCCACCACCATATTGTGCTCCCAACCTACCCGTAAACGGTCTATACCTGTTCGTTCACACAGTCGTGCGCAACGCTAACATATTTCTAACAAAGGCGGCCCTATTTTGTCAATATCCCCATGGTTTATGTGGCGATCGTTGTTGATCAAGCCATGGTTATTCGTTATGGTAGTAGGAAGTGGTGTGTGGCACGCATACCGCGTATTGAGGTTCGTTGTTGATGGGGTTGAGGCAAAGATCGCCTTTGGGAAGCCCCGGCGTTGATACTTTTACAGGAGGAGTCTATATGCCCCGCCGTGTTTACGCCCTTTTCGTGGTACTGGTCTTATGTCTTGCTCCGTTGGTCGGACACGCCACCGTTCGTATCAACGAAGTGATGGCCTCGAATGGGAGTACCATCGCGGATGAAGATGGGGACTACGAGGATTGGATCGAACTGTACAACATGGGGCATTCCCCGGTATCCCTTGATGGATATGGCCTATCCGATGATTACGGCCGCCCTTTCCGATGGGTCATCCCGGATGTGGTCCTGGAACCGGGCGCGTTTCTGCTCGTTTTCGCTTCGAACAAAGATCGGCGGGATCCCGAAAGCGAACTCCATACGAACTACTCCATCAGCTCGAGCGGTGAAGAGGTACTCCTAACCCGTCCCGACGGGGTACGGGTAGATGAGCTTACGCCCCGACCGATTCCACGGGATGTCTCCGTTGGCCGTAAGCCCGATGGCACAGGCGCATGGTATTTCTTTAACGAACCGACCCCCGGTGGTCTCAATACCACCACTGCCTACGAAGGCGTTCTCGATCCGCCCGAGTTTTCCCATCAATCGGGGTTCTATACAGAGCCGTTTGAGCTTGAGATCACCACCAATCACCCCAATGCAATCATCCGGTACACCCTCGACGGAAGCACGCCAACAGAGGATTCCCCCCAATACACCGGCCCCATTCCTGTCACCAGCCGTGAAGGCGAGCCGAATACGATATCGATGATACCCTCCTCGCATGATGGATGGTGGAGTGTTCCTAATGAGAATATCAGAAAAGTAGCGATAATTCGAGTCTCAGTTTTCAACAAGGGGATGCTTCAGAGTGATACCTTATCCAATACTCATATTGTTAACAAACTAGCCGAAGAAATCTATCATGTCCCTATAATATCCTTGATAACCGATAATCGCAATTTATTTGATGATGAAATGGGAATATATGTTCCAGGAAACACTTTTGATCCCAATAATAGGCAGAGAACCGGAAATTATTTCCAACGTGGAGACCAGTGGGAACGGCCTATACATATCACCCTGTTGGACGAAGTTGGTGATTTACAGTTGTCGCAGGATGCCGGTACCCGAATTCACGGTGGCGCCACACGCGTCTATAGTCAGAAAACGTTGCGTCTGTATGCACGTGCAGGTTATGGCTTCGACACCTTTGACTATCCCTTTTTCGGGGAGCACCATAGCGATGTTTTCCATCGTATTTTGCTCCGCAATTCTGGAAATGACAATCATTCCACAATGTTTCGGGATGCAATGATTCAAGCGCTTGTTCAGGATCTGGGGTTAGACCAACAGGCCTATAGACCGGTTATTGTGTTTGTTAACGGTGAATATTGGGGCATTCATAACGTACGTGAGCGTGTTGATAGGTATTATCTTCATCATCGACACGGGGTTTGTCCCGATAATCTGGATATCCTAACTGGTCATAGGGTAGTGAAAGAGGGTAGTGTTGACCATTACGACGAACTGCTTTCCTTTATTCAGAACAATGATGTAAGTATCAGTTCAAACTTTAACGTAGTAGAAACAATGATGGATATAGAAAATTTCATAACTTACAAAGCCGCTCAGATTTATATAGGCAATCGCGATTGGCCCGGAGGCAATACTGACTATTGGAGATATAGGACTGGGGAATACGAACCTGAGGCACCTTATGGGCATGATGGTCGGTGGCGTTGGATTCTGTTTGATACAGACTTTGGGTTTGAAAGATATGCTCATTTATATGCACGTGATTACAACATGCTTGAATGGGCCACTCGTGAAGGCACATGGGTAACCTTTCTACTGCGGACATTGCTGTTGAATTCAGAATTCAGGGCCGATTTCATCAATCGCCATGCTGACCACATGAACACGGTCTTTTACCCGGACCGCGTGACCTCGAAGATCGAGGATATGCGTGACCACATTGCCCCACTTATGCAAGAGCATATCGATAGATGGCGACGCATTCCCAGTAAAGAAGCATGGCATGAGAATGTCCAGGTGATGATTGAATTCGCCCAAGAACGCCCGGCGTACATGCGGCAGCATATCATCGATTATTTTGATCTGGGCGGGCTTGCGGAGGTCACGTTGGATGTGCCTGGCAATGAAGGCGGCATGGTACGTATTAATACGGTCAAGGTGACGGGGGAGACGCCGGGGGTACCGGATCCCGATGCGCCCTATCCCTGGTCGGGTATTTATTTTCAGGACGTACCTATCGAGGTGGAGGCAATACCGGCGCCGGGATATGAGTTCAGTCACTGGGAGGGGCTTCCGGATGGAACCCCTGCCCAGGCCACCATGGAGCTAACCGAAGACATTTCCCTGGTCGCCCATTTTCGTCAACTGCCCGACTTCCATCTGCTTCATTACTGGCATTTTAACGACCTGCCAGAGGAAAACTTCGAATCGGTCGATGCGGATATCAGCATGTTGGGCGATGCCGTCATTACCTATCCGGGGAGCGGCGATGGGTATCTGGATCGCGTCGATGACGGGACACTCCTTAATACCCGCTTGGGCGAGGCGGAAGGGCAGGCTTTGCGTGTTCGCAACCCGTCCGATACCCGAAGCCTAAATCTGGCCCTGCCAACCACGGGCTACGAAGCGCCGGTGTTGCGGTATGCGGTGAAACGGACATCGAGTGGGGCCACCGAGCAATCCCTTTTCTATCAAACCGAGATCGACGGCGATTGGACGCCCATTGGTGAAACAATTGTTGTAACCGAAGACTATGAACTGGTAGCCGTAGATTTTTCC
>PWNM01000003.1 GCA_003557825.1 Candidatus Hydrogenedentota bacterium
ATTCCAGCTGACCATCGAGCACGGCTATATCTCGCTCGATGGTAACGTATCAAAGTTGTCATCAACCCAAATCGAAGCCGCTCCTCTGGCCCGCACGGTGGCGTGCCGGTTGGCCAAAGGGGATTATGATCCAACGAAAGGCCTCTGGATAGCACGAACGCCGGGGCACCCCGAGGTGGAGCCCGCTATCTTCCGAGCGGTGGATTTCCGGGAGCTTGCGATAGGCGAACCGGGACTTCGAGTCGACGAGGTATCGAATGAACCGGAGGCCATGGTAGTACGAGTAACGGCGCAGGCCTTTGCCCATGGCGTAACGCTTGAACTGCCCGATGGATGCGTGCCTTCGGATAATTATTTCGATCTATTGCCGGGAGCATGCCGAGATGTGGCTATTTGTACGCCCCGCCCCTTGGAGTTAAAGGACATTGGCGTGAGCTGTTGCACACGGTAAAGGAAATGCCATGACATCACGGGAACGGTTGTTGGCCACAGTGGCAGGGAAGCCGGTGGATCGTCCGGCCGTCAATTTTTATGAGATTGGCGGCTTCATGGTGGATCCTAATGATCCCGATCCCTATAACGTCTACAACGATCCCTCTTGGAAACCGCTCCTGGAGTTAGCGGAAAACGAGACCGATATCACGCGGTTCGTGGGCGCGACGGCAAAGCCGATGCTGGAGAATTGCCGCCACGAATACTACACGGACGAGACAATTGATCGGAACGGCGCACGATTTATCCACACTACCTTACGGGTTGATGGGCGAACGTTGACGTCGGTGGGACGACGCGATCCAGAGTTGCATACGGTCTGGATGATTGAGCATTTGCTGAAGGACATTGACGACCTGAAGGCCTTTCTCAAACTACCCGATGAGGTCTTCGCGTACGAGCCTGACGTATCCAACATGCCGGCTGTAGAGGATGCCTTGGGGGATCGGGGCGTGGTGATAGTAGATACAGCCGACCCGTTGTGCCATGCGGCGGGGCTGTTTTCGATGGAAACCTATACGACCATCGCCTATACCGAGCCGGTTTTGTTTCGCCGGCTGCTCGATAAATTCGCCCGTTGGCTGTACCCGTATGTTGAGACTGTGGCCAAGGCCTTTCCGGGGCGACTGTGGCGAGTAGTGGGTCCTGAATACGCCACAGAACCCTATTTGCCGCAGGAATTGTTCCAGGAGTATGTGGTCAACTACACGAAACCAATTGTACAGTCGATCCAGTCCCATGGAGGGTATGCGCGACTCCACTGCCATGGCCGAATTCGAAGCGCTCTGCCCCACATCGTATCAATGGAGGTAACCGGTCTCGATCCCCTGGAACCGCCGCCTCAGGGGGATGTGGAACTGGCTGAGGTGCGGCGCGAGTATGGACGGGACTTGGTCTTGTTCGGTAATATCGAAGTAAGTGACATCGAAAACCTCGCGCCACGGGAATTTGAACGGGTCGCAGCAAGGGCCCTTGAAGATGGAACACGGGGCGAGGGTCGGGGGTTTGTGCTTATGCCCACCTCCTGCCCGTATGGTCGAACGATTACGTCCAATACCCTCGAGAATTACCGTACCTTGATCCGCCTGGCGCAGCAAGGATAGCCTTTACATATAGGGAGAAGAACCCCATGGTGAGAAGCCGCCCATAGGGGGGAAAGATGACCGATTCGCAAAGCTCGGAAAATGCAATCGACCGATTCTTCGGTATCGGCGAGGCGGGGTCAACGGTTCGACGGGAAGTTGTCGGGGGTCTGACCACCTTCGCCACCATGAGTTACATCATCTTTGTGCAACCCACGGTGTTAAGCGCCGCTGGGATGCCCTTTGGGTCGGTATTGCTGGCCACCTGTTTCTCCGCTGCCTTTGCGTCCATCTTGATGGGCTTCCTTGCTCGGTATCCGTTTGCCCAGGCTCCCGGCATGGGACAGAACTTTCTTTTTGCCTTCACGGTCTGTGCCCCCGTTGGCATGGGCGGCATGGGATTCAGTTGGCAGGCCGGACTGTTCATCGTCCTGTGTTCGGGCATCATTTTTTTGACCTTGTCCTTTTTTCAGTTCCGGGAAAAAGTGGTCGATGTATTACCGGCATGCCTCAAACACTCTATCGGACCTGGAATCGGCCTGTTCATCGCGTTCGTGGGGCTTCAATGGGGCGGCATTATCGTGCACAGCCCATCGACAATGGTTCAGATGGGCAGTTTTCATACCGGTCCGGCCCTGTTGACCACAGGCGGTACGCTGCTCATCGTCGCACTGCTTGCCCGAGGGATACGGGGAGCGATTCTGATCGGCATCCTGGGCACGGCGGGCGTCGGCGTAGCGACGGGCGTGGTTCCTTACTCCTATGAACCATTCGAGTTCTCGGTTGAGACGTTTTTTCGCTTGAGTCCAAGCGAGGCATTGGCAAGCTGGCCCAATGCCCTACTCGCCATTGGTTTATTCTTTTTCCTTGACCTGTTCGATACGGTAGGTACCCTCGTGGGCGTCGGAGCGCAAGGCGGATTTCTGGATGAAGAAGGCCGTCTCAAACGGGCGAATCAGGCGTTCATCTCCGATGCGTCGGGCTCATGCTTCGGCGCACTATGCGGAACCTCGACGGTAACCACTTATGTAGAGAGCGCTACGGGCATCGCCGCCGGAGCCCGCACGGGATTGGCGGCGGTGGTAACGGGGTTGTCGTTCCTTGCCGCAATCGTCCTGGCGCCCGTCGTGCGTATCGTGGGAGAGGACGTTGGACCGGCCTTTTATGGCGAAGAGGCCGGCGTTCAGATCAGCATGTACCCAGCCGTCGCTCCCGCCCTTATCACGGTGGGCTGCCTCATGATGACACCGTTACGTAAGGTCAACTGGGACGATTACACGGAGAGCTTTCCTGCTTTTCTGACCGTGGTCGGCATGGTTCTCGGCTATGGCATCACAGAGGGCATCGCACTGGGTTGTATTTCCTATGTACTTATCAAAGGCCTGTCCGGACAATGGCGGGATGTTCACCCCATCCTCGCAATCATCGCACTAGCCCTCATCCTGCGTTACGCCTTTCTCATGGCATAGCGTCGCTGCTGTTCAACTCCGAGCCATGGAGTCCGTGTACACAAAACGGAGGCCGGCGGCGTCTCTAGGGTAAATTGAACTGGCCAAGGATGTCCCATGAGCGGCGAATACGAAGCATACGAACGCCTGATTGCCCCCATCGAAGATAAGATGATGCGGGCGGTCTGGAGCGTGACGCAGAACCCCGACGATGCAGAGGAGGCCTTGCAGGAGGCGCTCAGCATCGTCTGGCGGCGATTCGACCGCATCCAACGCCATGCCAATCCCCAAGCGCTCATCTTACGGATCTGTCTGAATGCCGCCTATGACTTGCTTCGGGCCAAGATACGGCGTCGTCGCCGCGAAGCGCGGTATGAACCGGAACAGGCCCGTCCCGTCGGACCCGATGTGCAAACCGGACGTGAGGAGTGGCGGACAGCTGTATTCGAGGCCATTGGGCAACTGTCGCGCAATCAAGCCACTGCCGTGATGCTGCGGCTGGTGCAGGGCATGGGCTATGACGAAATCGCCCAGGTGCTCGGATGCCGCGCGTCCACTGCCCGAAAACACGTAGAACGAGGTCGGCAACGATTGCGGGAACTCCTCGCTCCCCTGGTGGCCGACGATGGACCGGAGGTCGCGATATGAACCGAAACGAGCAAACGGACAATGCGGTGGACAAGATGATACGCAACGCTATGGACACGGATATGCCAGACGAAGTCGACCAACGGCTACGAGGTCACCTACGAATATTTCGCGAACGGCTTGCCATGCGGGGGCGCTTCTCTCCATTCGACATGGGTCGCCCATGGCCCCTAGCCCGCTTGGCGGCGGCCTTTTTGGCGGCGGCGCTGCTATTGTTCTTCATAGGGACATTTGTAGGCGGCAGTACGCCGTCTTGGGCAGAGGTGGCCGAACAGTTCGGCTCAGCGCCTTTTCTAAATGCGACCATTTATGTCAAGTCCCATGCGCTGGCCGAACCGGTGCAGATCGAGATATGGATGGGTCAGGGCGGAAAACTCCGCATGCGGGCCGGACACGAGATCATCTTCGGAGAGAACGGGCGAATCATCGAACGCGTGGCAATTGGGGATAAAGAGGGACCACGGCCCGATCTTGAATACGCCCAAGGCATGCTGCAGGATGTGATCCGCGACATGAGCAAGGCCGAAACATTCTCGCTCGAGACGCTTATCGCGGCGTTGCCCATCGATGGCCAATTATCCGCTCCTCTCGAAAACCAGCTCGCACGGGTATCGAATGACATGGTCGTGTTCGACATTACTCCCGAAGCCTCACCCGACTGGGTACGGATCTGGGCGCTCCGGGAAAGTCGCCTACCGGTTCGGCTGCTCTACTGGCATCCGGAAACCGGTGAGAATGTGGATGTAGTCTTGTCGTACGGCGGCGAACCGCCTTCCAGCTTCTTTGATCCGGAAACGTTTCAGGCGCATCTGTCGGAGAACGCTTCGCCGGTCGATATAGCCTATGCCTTGGTAAAAGACATTGGTGGACGCCCCTTGGCTCCACAGGACATTCAACGCTAACCCCTTACGGGCCACGCAATGGCCCACCCCAAAAGGAGAGCTGACACATGAAGAAACGCCGTGGTTTTACCTTGATTGAGTTACTTGTGGTCATCGGGATAATCGCCATATTGGCGGCCATCCTGTTGCCCGCCCTAGCCCGCGCACGAGAGGCTGCCCGCCGGGCATCCTGTGCAAATAACCTCAAGCAAATGGCCCTGGTGTTCCAAATGTACTCCAACGAACATCGAGGCAACTTTCCGCCCAAGGTCCGCTTGTGTGACTTCAATCCGGATGCTATCGAGCGAAACTATGTGTGGATGGTAGATGCGATCGCCGTGTATCCCGAATACCTGACCGATCCGGAGATCCTGATCTGCCCATCGAATGCGGTTGGACGGGCCGTTCTCGAACCCGATACGCCTCGCTCGTGGGTAAATGCGAACGGGAACATCGACCTGCACCCGCAGACCGGCTGCGGCAATTTCGCCCTCCACGGAGATGAGTCGTATCAATACACGGGGTATGCGATTCCAAAAGACAACCGTTTCCTGCTGGGTTGGCCGGGATTCGACCCAACGGATCAGAGCGGCATTCCGGATGTGGTCGAGGCCATCTTGCCTATGTTTATCAATCCGACAGTAGATCAGCAATTGCATCACCCCGAGTTAGGCCAAGTGACGATGATGCGGCTTCGGGATGGCATCGAACGGTTTTTCATCACTGACATCAACAATCCCGCCGCGGCCATGTCGGCGCAATCCGACCTGGCGGTACAATGGGATGCTTTGAGTTCCCAACCCGAGGGATTCAACCATGTGCCGGGCGGCGCGAATGTGTTGTACATGGACGGCCATGTCGAGTTCGTCCGGTATCCCAGCGAGGAATTCCCCGTCAATCCCTATATGGCCTTTATCGTTAACGCAGCCAGCTAGAGGGTGTTCCATAGTCTCCGAAAAACTGTGCTATGATCGCTGCCGAAGTCGAGGGTCGGTTCCTCGACTTCGGCGTCGAAAGGAGACATGACCCTGTGATGCAGGTACTGGCAATTTTGGGATGGACGTTTTTTGGACTCGGGATCGTCGTCGGATTGTTGCTCGATTTATTTGGGTTATTTGGAAACTGGATCATCTTGGCGATGGTCGCCGCAGCATGGGTGCTAACGGGATTCGAACGATTCGGCCCTGTGAGCTTGGGCATCCTATTCGGCTTGGCCGTGTTGGGCGAGGTGCTTGAGGCGGCTTCGGGCGCGTATGGCGCACGGCGTTTCGGCGGCGGCCGAGACGCCGTGGTTGCTGCTATATTGGGTGGCATCGTCGGGGCTGTGGTGGGCACGCCCGTATTTCCCCTCGTTGGGACACTGATTGGAGCCTGCCTCGGCAGCTTTGTCGGAGTGGCCGCCATCGAACTAACGCACAGCAAGCGCACCCTGGGCGGCGCGGCATGGACCGGATTTGGCGCAACTCTCGGTCGTGTCGGCGGAGCGCTGACCAAATTCGGCGTGGGGCTGGCCATGCTCGTTGTGGCAGCCATAACCTTCTGAAACTTATCCTGACAAACCGCCGCTTACATCGTTCCGTCGTGATGAATATAACATGGGCTTTCCCGTGCTTTCGGGAAAGCCCATGCCATCTGACGTTCTTACCTCACCCATTCATGATGTATGAATGGGTGCTTCAATTGACCCTATTGTGAGCGGGAGCGCCTAGCAAAGCCCGCACCGAGGCGGCGATCCCGGTAGCATCGAGTCCCAGGTCGGCCAGTTGCTCTTCTCGCGTGGCGTGATCGATGAACGCATCGGGGAATCCAATGGAGAGCACCCGCGTATCATGAAGACGGTTCGTTTGTTGATAATACTCGAGTACAGCCGAACCTAAGCCTCCCTTCACCGTATTCTCTTCGACGGTAAGGATGGGCTTTCCAGCCAGTTTATCCATCAACTCGGCATCCAGGGGTTTCACAAAGCGGGCATCGGCGACGCCCACGGAAACGCCTTCTTCCTGTAACGCTTCGGCGGCTTCGAGGGCGGCAGCGAGACAGGGGCCAACGCCAAAGATGACGGCATCGGTACCTTCCCGCAGCAATTCGCCCCGGGTAATATCGCGTCCTTCTTCGGGACCTATAAGGGGCGCTTTGCCGCGGGCGTAGCGCACAGCAACGGGACTGTCTTGCTTCAGCGCCCACTCGAACATAAAGCGAAGGTCCACATGGTCACGGGGGGCAAGCACCGTTATGTTCGGTACCAACCGCAGGAAGGAAAGGTCGAATGCCCCTTGTTGGGTGGGGCTATCTTCGCCTACAGTTCCTGCGCGATCAATGGCAAAAACAACCGGCAAATTCTGCAGGCACACGTCGTGAATGAGTTGGTCGTAGCCTCGTTGGAGGAAGGTCGAATAGATGGCGCAGACCGGCTTTTGACCGCTGATGGCAAGTCCGGCGGCAAAGGTGACGGCATGCTGCTCACAGATGCCCACGTCAAATATTCGGTCGGGGTGACGCTGTTCGAGGGCGCACAGGCCCGTGCCTGTTGACATGGCCGCCGTGATGCCGACCACGCGGTTGTCTTTCTCGAAGGCGTCGATCATGGTTTCGGTGAAAGCATCGGTGAACGAAGGCGTCGGCGTGGCTCCACCACCCACGAAGCGGCCGGTCTCGATATCGAAGGCGCGCACCCCGTGGTAGGTACACGGATCCTGCTCAGCGTATTCATAGCCCTTGCCCTTTTGGGTAACGCAATGGAAAAAGACGGGGCCACGGACGTTTTTGAGATTGGAGAAACAGTCTATAAGGGTATCCAGGTCATGGCCATCTACAGGACCGACATACTTGAAACCGAACTCTTCGAAAACGGTCCCCGGCGTAATCAAGCCCTTGACGGAATGCTCGACCCGCTGGGCTGCTCGGGACAAATGGGGTCCCAGCATTTGCTTAAGGAGACCGTTGATGTCTTGCCGGGCCCGGGTATAGAGGCCGCCGGTTATCAAACGGCTGAAATAGGCCGACAAGGCCCCCACGTTCTTCGAGATGGACATTTCGTTGTCATTAAGGATAACGAGCATGTCCGTGCCGATGTGCCCCGCATGGGCAAGAGCTTCCCAGGCCATGCCGCCGGTCATGGCGCCGTCTCCAATCACGGACACTACCTTCCGAGTGCCATTGGACCGGTCTCGCGCCACGGCCATACCCAGGGCGGCTGAGATCGAGGTCGAACTGTGGCCGACTCCGAAAGCATCGTAGGGGCTTTCGCTGATACGGGGATAGCCGCTTAGACCACCCTTTTGCCGGATGGATTGAAACCGATCGGCCCGACCCGTGAGCAGTTTGTGGGCATAGCTCTGATGGCCCACATCCCAAATAAGAGCATCCCGCTCGGTGTCAAAAATGTAATGTAGAGCAATGGCCAATTCCACCACGCCGAGATGGGGAGCCAGGTGCCCCCCATTTACCGACGCCGTGGCGATGATGGTCTTGCGCAATTCCTTGGCCAGCTGGCCCAGATCATCCTGCGACAGATTTTTTACGTCGCTCGGACGTCTAATAATGTCAAGCAACGGGGTGTTGATCTCATCTGGACACTCCCCCGCGCCGTTATCGCGTGTGGTCATAGTATCGGTCCTTTGCATTCATAAAAATGGCAATTTGGTATTATACCAAGGCAGACATCCTCACGGCATCTGTTGGGCCACCTGCTCCTGTTCCGGCGGCGGAGCGGTCAGCGAGGGAACGGTAAGATTCCCCTCAATCTGAACCGCCGCGTCGACTTCGGCGTCGTTCTCAATCGCCGGGTGACCATGACTATCAATGCTATTGCCGTGAATCTGGGCGGCCTTCACCTCGGGTTGAATCTGAACTCCTACCCCATAGCTTTTAATATGGTTTGATCCCAGCACGGTCCGCCCGCCTTCGAGTACAACGGCCGGGCCCCGATGCTCCTCCATATCGCGGAGTAACGAGTTTCCGGTGATCACCACATGGTCGCTGTTTCGTACGAGAACGGCCGGCGCACCGTTGGATTTGAGTTCGGACCCGGACATTCGAACCCGGGCTCCTTCGCCATCAACAACGAGGCTTTGATGATGATTCCAAAAGGAACCACCGCTAATGGAAACGGTGTGATCGCCCCGCACTTCAACGCCGATGCCGCAGAAATCGGTCGAACAGCCGTTCATCACGCCCCAGGTCGGGCCGTCGATCTCGAGCCCTTCGATTTCGTCCTCGAAAAGGAATCCATACTGCATGGCGAACACAAAGCAATCGGTCATGCGGATCAGATCGTTCATACCGAGGTGAAAACCGATACCCTCCTCAAGCCCCCGCGGAACAGGACCGGCATTCCAGACCTCGATGTTGTGAAGTCGGGGGACATCCCACGTCCCCGTGATGCGGACGCCGATGTTGCGAATGGAGACCATAAAGATATTTTCGAAGTTGGATCGGCCCACATTATGGTCGCCGTCAGCCAGAATGCCGTCCCAGGCATAGCGAATGCGAGCATTGCTCACATATGTGCCAATTCCGCTAACCAAAACGGCCAAGTCGCCCTCGCGTATCTCCCGATCCGTTGGATAGGTAATATCCACCCACGAGAGGCCGCCCCCTTCGAGCAGGTGGAAAGCGGGACCATCGCTATGGACGGGACGGAAGCTGGGTAGCACGTTGGCATCAGCGGGCCAGGCGGTTGCTACAGGACCAGTGAGGGTGACCTTGTCGAGTTCGATAGCGCGACTGATGCGGTATTCCCCCTTGGGTACATAAACGTTCTGATCCGTATCACGGGCCTGTTGCACCGCGGCGATAATGGCATCGGTATCATCGGTTTCACCGTCGCCCACGGCTCCGGTATCGCGAATGCTAACCATATCGGTCTGTGCAACGGCTCCTCCCATGACAAGCGACAAACAGAGCAATGAAAAAATCGTCCAACGGGACATGGGTCTTCCTCCTTCAGCGTTTTTCGATTCAGGTCAAAATCACTTATAAGTGTATCATTCCTCAGACACGTATGCATATGCACGGGCATAGCAGGCATAATGGAGCTATCATAAAGAAATCGGGAGGACGATTCATGACGACATTGCACCAATTAGATGCAACGACATGGGAAATCCCGCGACAGGGCGCGATGCGGGTACCCGGGCGCATCATCGCCGACGAACGATTGCTCCCAAAAATCCAGTCCGATAAGGCCGCCGACCAGGTGGCGAATGTGGCCTGTCTCCCAGGGATTGTGCGCTATGCATTGGCCATGCCCGATGCCCACTGGGGGTATGGATTCCCCATTGGCGGCGTAGCCGCGACCGACCCAGACAACGAGGGCGTGGTGTCACCGGGAGGGGTGGGGTATGACATCAACTGCGGCGTACGGCTGATGA
>PWNM01000208.1 GCA_003557825.1 Candidatus Hydrogenedentota bacterium
GGACGTAAACGGGCCCGAGCACTTCAGCGCATATAGATCGCCTCTGATTCACCTTTACGGTGCGGCCCGAAGCTCTTGGAGCTTCGGGCCGCGTTTCAGTATGAGGGACGACGGCTTCGGAAGGCGCAAGATTGGCTTTTTAAACACGCATCGAGTCGATGCGAAAGAAGCCCCAGCAATCCACGACAAGCTGACCAATGACCGCTCCGAACTACGGGTATGGTGTTCGAGTGGCATGATGCAATGACCCGCATGATCAGCAAGGTTGACATGACCCCCGTCCAGATCCAATACTACTGGGCGGTTATGTGAATAACCAGCATGGTGTGCCCGTCTAAATGAATGTATCCGATGAATGGGTGCGCGTGTCTACAGTGGTTGAAGTTTCAACAGGAGCAAGCTACATGATGAATGTACACAAGAAGTGGAGTAGCATCGTTGCGGTGATGCTGCTTGGTGTGATGTTGGCCGTTGTCCCAGTAGGGGCAGAAGAGGAAGAGGAGATTCCCGATGATTGGGAGGCCCTTGACCTAGATCTGCCCGATCCGTCCTACATGGGAACGCCGCTAAACTATTGGTCGGAGCATCTCGAGATTACGTTTAGCAGACGCGAGGAATTCAAAGCGCCTCCAGGCACTACCAACGTCGCCCTGGAGAAGCCCGTGGAAGCCAGCGCCCGTCCGACCACCGGTCGTCTCGAATGGGTCACCAACGGAGACAAGTCCGCGGCAGACGACAATTACGTCGAGCTTCCCGAAGGGTTGCAGTATGTGCAGATCGATCTCGAGGACGTGTACGACCTTCAGGCGATTCTGGTCTGGCGTTACCATCTCGAGGAGCGTGTGTATTTTGACGCGATCGTTCAGATTGCCGATGACCCCGACTTCACCGAAAATGTCGTAACGCTGTTCAACAACGACCACGACAATTCGTCGGGCCTGGGTGTCGGGGAAGATCCCGAATATATCGAAAACTATGAAGGGCGCCTCATCAATGCCCGCGGTCATCAGGCCCGTTATGTGCGCCTCTATAGCAACGGCAACACAACCGACGACCGAAACCACTTTCTCGAGGTCGAAGTGTGGGCATTGCCCGTCGATTAATCCAATGCTTTTGAACTAGCAACACCCGCCGCGGACGGCATATAAGGTCCTTCCGCGGCGGCGCTTTTCTCAACCTCCTGGCGGAGGAATTCCATGCAAAAACCGGTGATAGCGCTTGTTGTAGCGCTCATACTCGTGACGATAGGGGCGTTGGCTTTTCGATTGCCCGCTCTCGAGGATCGTCCCATGCATGGCGACGAGGCCAACCAGGCCCACCGGACCGGTGTTCTGCTCGAGACCGGCGTCTATGAGTACGACCCGGCTGAACACCATGGGCCTACGCTCTATTATTTCATGCTGCCCATTTTGCGCCTGGCCGGCGTCGACAACTTCGGCGAAACCACAGAATTTCAATTCCGGCTCTTGCCCGTGCTTTTCGGGGTCGCCCTAATCCCGTTGCTGCTTCTGATAAGCGACGGATTGGGACGCCGCGAGGCAGTGGTCGCCGCTGTGTTCACCGCCATCTCACCGGCCATGGTATTCTACAGCCGTTATTTCATCCAGGAAACCCTGCTGGTAACCTTCACCTTTGCCGCTATCGTGTGCGGCTGGCGGTATTACTGCAGCCGTCGGCTTGGATGGGCCGTCGCTGCCGGTTTATCGTTGGGGTTGATGCATGCCACGAAAGAGACCTGCGTATTGGCGTTCGCCGCCATGGCAGGAGGGCTTGCCGTAGCCTGGGTCTGGGCGCAGTACATCCAGGGTCGCGAGGCAGACATCCGCAAGGCCCTACCTGCCCGCCACATCATCTATGCCATGATAGCTGGGGCGGTGGTCTCCGTGGTCCTATTCAGCTCATTCTTTACCCATGCCCGGGGCCCTCTGGATTCCATTTTGACCTATGGGAGCTATATTGGCCGAGCAGCGGCAGATCCCACCCGCGACGACGGCGCTCATCTCCACCACCACCCGTGGTACTTCTATCTGCAGATTTTGCTCTTCACCCGGCTTGTACCGGGAACATGGTGGAGCGAAGGCCTCATTGTGGCTTTGGCCGTGATCGGCGCTGTCACCCCTTGGCGACGGCATGAGACCAACCCGCGACGGGGCGACCTGATCCGCTTCCTGACGGTCTACACGATCCTTCTGACGGCTATTTACTCTGTTATTCCCTACAAGACGCCCTGGTGCCTCATAGGCTTTCTTCACGGCATGATCTTACTCGCCGGGGTAGGTACGGTGACGATAGTCCGCTTGGTTCGCTACCGTGCTTTGCAGTCGCTTGTTATTTTGGTGGTGGTTGCCCTCAGCATCCAGCTTGCCATGCAAACCTACCGCGCCAATTTCGTGTTTCCGGCGGACCGACGTAACCCCTATGTCTACGCCCACACGGCTCCGTCGTTGGTGCGGTTGGCGGAACGAATCGAAGAAATCGCCGAACACCATCCCGGCGGCGAGGATATGCCGGTCTTTGTCATTACCATGGACGGGGACTATTGGCCATTACCCTGGTATCTGCGGCGCATGAACCGGGTCGGCTATTTTACGACCATGCCCGATCCTCTAGAGGCCCCAGTCCTGGTCGCACCACCCGATATTGCTCCTGTGGTGTACGAGAATCTGCAATACGACTACCAGATCCAACACTATGCCCTGCGGCCGGGCGTGCTCATGATTCTCTTCATTCGACAGGACCTCTGGGACGAATTCATGACCACGCGGGTCAACGATGGATGAGTTGGACAGACCGCTGTAACGTGGAGCCTGTCCGGGGATATTACTCAACCCGCAGTCTCGCCCATTGCATCCATGATCCCATCCAGGCGTTCTTGCTACACTAGCCCTTTTCCCAATATACCAAGGAAGACAGTATGCACGAGGAAGGATCGGTCGGAGTCGTCGAGACCCAGTATTACACGTTTGCCGAGCCGCCCAATGAAATGGAGCTCGATTGCGGACGGAAACTGGGCCCGATTACGTTGGCCTATGAAACATACGGCATGTTGAATGAAGACAAGTCGAATGCGGTGCTCATTGTCCATGCGCTATCGGGCGATGCCCATGCGGCCGGATATCATAGCTCAACGGACACGACACCGGGGTGGTGGGACCTCCTGATAGGCCCGAATAAGGGCTTCGACACCAATAAATATTTTGTTATCTGTTCGAATGTCATTGGTGGATGCATGGGCTCGACCGGCCCGAGTTCAATCAATCCGGCAACAGGGAAGCCCTATGGGCTGACATTCCCCATCATCACCATCGGCGACATGATCCGCGCCCAGAAGCAGCTGATCGATCATCTGGGCATCTCGAAATTGCTCTGTGTAGCGGGTGGTTCCATGGGGGGGATGCAGACCCTCGAGTGGCTGACCGATTTCCCCGATAGCCTGCGTTCGGGTATTGTCATCGCTTCAACGCCGCTGTTGACGCCGCAGGCCATCGCCTTTGACGCCGTGGCACGGCACGTGATTCTGGCGGATCCAAATTTTAAACACGGCGATTACTATGACGGGGATCCGCCGGCAACCGGCCTTTCCATCGCCCGGATGCTGGGACACATTACCTATTTGTCTGAGGAATCCATGCGGACGAAGTTTGGCCGTGCTCTTCGTCATACGAGCGATTACAGTTATGACTTCAGCAGCGAGTTTTCCGTAGAAACGTACCTTGACTACCAGGGGGAGAAGTTTGTTAATCGGTTCGATGCGAACAGCTACCTCTATCTGACCAAGGCCATCGATTACTTTGACGTGGCGGCGCCCTATGGTTCTCTCGACAACGCCATGGACCGGGTTGCAGCACGCACTATGGTACTTTCTTATACATCGGACTGGCTCTACCCCCCCTACCAGTCGCAGATGCTTGTGAACAGCCTGACGCGCAAGGAAAAGGATGTTACCTACTGTAACATTGATTCGGTCTACGGCCACGACTCCTTTTTGCTTGAAAAAGACATCATGAAAAAGCTCATCGGAGGATTTCTGGACAGCACCGCCGAGCCGGTAAAATCTATAAAATCCGTCGAGCTCGATTCCGAAGTAAACACCGGTCCCGCCCCGGCCTCTCCCGAAAGCATCTACGAAAGCCATCGGGTGGACTACGATATGATCGTTGATATGGTTTCGGAAGGCAGTCGGGTGCTCGACATTGGCTGCGGCGACGGCGAGTTGCTACGCATTCTGATGAACGAACGACAGGTTCAGGGCCGCGGACTCGAGATCATCCAAGGCAACATCGTCGCGTGCGTACGCGGCGGGGTAAGCGTGGTCCAGGCGGATGCCGACGATGGCCTCACTGCGCTGCCGGACCAAAGCTTTGATTACGTCGTGCTCAGTATGACGCTTCAGGTCATCGAAAAACCCGAGTTCGTGCTTAGTGAGATGGTGCGAGTGGGGAAGCAGTGCATCGTTAGTTTCCCCAATTTCGCCTTCTGGAAGGTGCGGCTCAAGTCATTGCTCTTGGGGCGGTCTCCCGTCACGCGCAATCTGCCCTACTCGTGGCATGCCAGCCCGAACCGAAACATGCTGTCCATCAAGGACTTCCGCGAGTTCTGCGAGCACCATAACATGCGGGTCGAAAGGGAAATCCCCCTCGGACCCAAGGGCTACGCCCTGACCTCGCGCTGGTGGCCGAATCTCTTTGCCGACGAGGCGGTCTTTGTTATTAGCCATCGCAGTGTCTAGTGGGTTCCGGCGGAGTATTCGGTCCCGTGCCGGGCGATGAATTCGGCGATGCCGGCCTTCTCGATAGCTTCCATCTCGCGGCGTTTCTGGACGAGCCGTTCGTATTCGGCTTGTTCATCCTCCGACCACGCATGGGCCTCGGCATAGTCGCCGCAGAAGGGAACCAGCAGATCAATCCATGCGGCCAGTGTTCGGAGTTCGTGGTCATCGAGCGCTACGCCTTCATGGCCTCCGCGTAGCATGGGCAACAATTCGCTTTGCGCCGCTCCGGCATGATAGGGCGGCAGCATGGGCGGCACGGACTGAGCGCTGATCCAATTAACCAGCTCGTTGGACATGCCCCGAAAATCATGACCCGAGCCCGGTTCACCGGCCTCTGTCGCAGCCGTCAGCGCGAGATAGGCCTCGGACCAATACCGCTTGGCGGCACCATCATGGACCGGTTCGCCGAGTAGACTGAACGCGCTGTCCGGCGCAGCCCGAGGGGCTCCCATATGAAGGGCCACATCAATATAACGTCCGCCGGCCGTATCGAGGCACGAGACGGCGATGGTGTTCTCCCCGGGGCGTAGGGCCTCGCGTCCTTCGCGGGTAAGCGTCATGGGCACATAATGGGTGACATACCCATCGGCCGAAGCAGCCAGTACGCCGTTGATGTAGATCCGAACATCCTCGTCATGGGCCACCTGCAACTGGAATCGTCGTTCGTCCATGTCTGCGGGCAGGTCAAAGGAGCGCCGGAGCCAAATGCTCTGATTGGGCCAGTGGGTATGAATGGGACCCCCCGGCGTGCCCTCAAGACCAAAGCCGCCCCGGCCCACATCCCAGTCGCTGTCGTCGAAGCTCTCTTGTTCCCATCCGGGACCCGGCTCCTCCAAGATATACCGCCATTCGGAGGTAGGCGCGATGAGCGATTCCCGACCCGCCTCTGCCAATGCGACGCTACCTGGTCGGGGCTGGGACGAGTCGTTGTGGCATTCAATGCAATGCCGGTCGAGAATGGGCTGGACGTCTTTTGCAAAACTGAATCCGCGGGATATCTCATGAAACGGCTGCAGCTCCTCGGTGCCCCGTCGCATCGCCAAGGTCGTGCCGCCCAGCACCGGCGGCGCTTCGTTCTTGTCGTCGTGGCACCCCACGCACGACAGCCGTTCGCCGGGTTGTAAGGTGGACCAGCTCCGCATGGTCTGGACGGCTTGGCCTTCGCCATCGAGCGCCTGAAAGTAGACTGGGGTACGGGCGGGAACCCGGAACATGGCCGAGCCGTCTTCGTGAACCGTCGCCGATCCCAGAATGTGTTTTACGTCCCATGAGCCGTTGCCGATGGCTATCGGCGTCGACACCAATGCACCGCCGGCGGGTCCCGCATTGGTATTCGAGCCGATGCCTGCCGGGCGATACTCCAGGGCGACGACGCGCAGCTCTTCGATGGTTCCGCGAGTTACCCCTTCGAGCCCCGGACCTTCGTAGACATCCTGCACATAATAGACCCCTGTGTCCTTGCGGTAGTCTACTTGGCTCGGTTGCTGATGGGGAATCGGCCGGGGTTCGAGAGGCACGGCTTGGTTGGATGACCGTTCGGGATCCGCAGCGAGCAACTCACGGCGTCCATCGGCCATCATGAAGTAGAGTTTGAACGTGGGCCGTGTAAACCGGTCGCCGTCCCAGCCGAGGGGGTGGTAGGTTACGATAAATTCGTCCGCCGAAATGGGATAGGGATACTGAAACAGGTCGCCGTCCTGTCCATAGGCGTCGATACGTTCGGCGGGCGTTTCGCGAATCGGAGCGATAAGCTGGGCCCCTTCGTTCTCCTGCCGCCCCCGGGCCGTATCGATGATGCCCAGTTTACCGGCCTGAAACGAGTGATGGCCGGTGAAAATCGCCATGATGTGCTCGGTCCCCGGAATGCCCCTGGCATGGATTAACGTCGTAGGAAAATAGGAGTTGTTCCCGTAGTATTCCATTTGGGCCGTGCCGTCCGGATTCATCTCGAATAGACCTTGGGGGAAGATCTGCCCGCGATCGTTGTAATCCCAACGGGTGTAGATCACTCGGCCATCCTCGAGGACCATGGGGAAATTGGTATGGACCTGGTCGAAGCTGATTCGCCGCAACGAACCGCCGTCGCTGTCGATTAGGTACAGGTTGCTCACCTCGGTCCACCAGCAATCCACGATCTGAACACACCGGGTCGAGTTGAACATGATGTCGCCCGTGGGGAGATAAATGGCCTCGTAGTCGGCATGGCCCTCGGCTTCGAGCAGCGTCCGTATCGCGCCGGTGTCGAGGTCCATTTCGTAGAGCGAATAGTCGTCTTCCCGATCCGATTGTTTCCATGAAAACAACACCCGCTGGCCGTCATAAGAGACATCGGGATTGCGGATCACCCCATCGGGGTCCTCGAGCAAGGTTGTCACCTGACCTTCAATGCCGTCCATCACAAGGATGCACAACGCCGAACCGGGCACAAAGCTGCGTTCGTTGCGGGCATCGGAGAGGGCCTCGGTATAGGCATAGTGCGATGCGCCCATGTTGAAATGGCGGGCAAAAACAAAGCGGGTATGGGTGGCCAGCAAGGGTTCCAGACGTTGGGCGCGGCGCGCAAGGCAAGCCTCGTGATAGGTATGCAACCAAATCGGATCGTCGAAAGGCGCGTCTGGAAATTGCTCCACGCCGACTGCTTCCAGGAGGCTTCGCTCTACATCGGCTTCCCGGTCGCTTTCAAGCCATTTCGCCCAATCCTGTCCGAGGTCCTGCAACAGCCAGTCCCATGCGACGGGATATTCGCGCTCAAATTGATACCGTATTGAATGAGCCGCCTGGGCCGGTTCCTGTCCTTCCGCACGGGCCTGCCCATAGGCCGCACGCGCCTCGGGTACCGCCTCGATCCAGTCTTCCGAAAGAGTTCCTGTGGCCCCGTGGGCCATTGCTGATCCAACGCACACTGCTACGCAAGCCATCATGTATCGCACCGCTTGTCTCCCGTGAACGTATCCCTGCTGCCGCTTTGTTATTGGTAGTGTGCCAGAATTGGAGAAGGCAGTCCAGCATTCCGGGTGGGTTGAGCCCAACAGCCTGGGTTGGTACTATGGCCATGATTGGAGTGATGACGAAATAGCCCAATAGGAGAACGATCGATGATAAAGGTTTATATGACCGTCGCCATGATAGGTTTTGTTGCGATAGCCGCTGTTTCAGCGCCTGCCGAACCCATCGAAGCGCCTGAAGGCGTACCCAAGACCATGCACGACCTGCCGCTGGTGTTCTACGAGGACTTTTCGGAGGGCGCCGACCGCTGGACCGTAACCGATCCCGACGCCTGGGAGGTCATCGAGGAAAACGGCAATCCCGTCTTTGCGTTGGTCAAGAAGTTCAGCGACTACGAGCCGCCCCATCGGTCTCCCCTGAACATCGCCTTGGTGGATGACATCGTTGTAGGCGATTTTGTGCTCGACGCCCGAATTAAATCCACCGAACCGGAATACGGCCATCGGGATATGTGCGTGTATTTCGGCTACAACGATCCGGCCAACTTTTACTATGTCCACATTGCACCGGAAGCGGATCCCGTCGCAAACTCGATACTCAAAGTGAACGACGCGCCCCGGGTTTCCATTGCCGATTACCGCACCGAAGGCACCCAGTGGATCGACGATCATTACCATTGGGTGCGCGTGGTGCGTCACACCGACTCGGGTCGTATCGAGGTCTATTTCGACAATATGGACGATCCCATCATGACGGCGGAGGATACGACCTTTCTCAAAGGCCAGGTCGGGTTTGGCTCTTTCGACGATACCGGGGTGATCGATGATATCCGACTGTGGGGAACGCTCATCGAAGAGTAAGCCGTGATATGACTATCAAACCTACTCGGCGGCCGTAACCTTTTCCCTGTGTGCGGGGTATTTCATTCAAGCTGCTCGACGCGTTAACCTCGGGAGAACGGAATGAAAACGGTATGCCTTGTGCTGCTTCTAACGATGGGCGGCCTAGCCGCTTCGGACGATCATGGAGGTGCTCCGTATGTCGCCCACATAGGCTTGGTCGCGCCGGATATCCTTGGCGTGACGATCCGCGAAGGGGCCATAGAGTATGCCCTGCAGGAACCTTATGTGCCGGAGGACGGCGATATCATCCATGAGGACAACTTTCCCCACTGTTGGGTGATTCGGAATGGCCAGTTTATCGGAGCGTTGGCCGGAGCGGATAAAGCTATACTCTACCCCTCGGACACCGTCATCTCGAGCGGCCTTGACCATGCATCCCTTCAACAACGGGAGGCGTATGTCCTGCTTCGTTCGTCGAACAAGCCCGATGAAGATGGTAAACAAGCCCGGGTGGTGTACCGGAAGACACGGCCTCATGATAAAGGGCGCATGGTTCCGTGGGAGTTCAAAGCGGCCTATACCCATACGGTGTATCTTGTTTTCGATGAGCCCTTGCGCGAAGGGGAATCCTATCGACTAAGTTTTGATGGCCTCCCGCTGGAGCCAGTCGCCTTTACTGTTGATGCGACGCAATTGCGCAGCGAAGCGATTCATATATCCCAGATCGGATTCCGACCGGATGACCCGGCGAAGGTCGCGTTTTTGTCCTGTTGGCTCGGTGATGGCGGCGGTCATGACTATATGGAGGGCCTGCCGTTTTTCGTTATCGATACAGCCTCCGGCGAGCGTGTCTATGAAGGAACCTTCACCCTGTCGAAAGCAGGCGACGATCCCACCGAAGACGCCTATGGCCGGAACTACAGCGGAACTGATGTGCATATGGCCGACTTCTCCGAACTGGCCCGACCGGGGGAATACCGGGTCGTCGTACCGGGCATCGGGTGTTCTTATCCCTTCCCCATCGCCGATGAAGTCTGGCGCGATGCGTTCCGGACCTCGGTACGGGGCTTATACCATCAACGAAGCGGCATTGCCCTCGGGCCACCCCATACGGATTTCACCCGTCCGCGCAACTTCCATCCCGATGATGGGCTGACGGTGTACGCATCTTCGGCTGCGCTCATAGATACGGGAAATGGACCGATTGGCTATGATGTGGAGCCGACCAATTTCGGCAATCTGGTTCGCGGTCGCACCGACGAAACCGTACCCAATGCATGGGGCGGTTACCATGATGCCGGCGACTGGGATCGACGCATCCA
>PWNM01000096.1 GCA_003557825.1 Candidatus Hydrogenedentota bacterium
AATTCAAGGTTGGGGAACGCCATTTCACGACATATGGCCTGGATCAGGTTTGCGACTATGCTTTAGACCTGAAGAACTTTCACGAAACGAGCCACGATCAGTATGTAGCGCCCATCCTGATCGCCACGGACGCGGAATCGGGCGATACCGCTTTGAATCCATGCCTTACACCGCATAGCGATAAAGTCCTTTTTCCCCTGAAAGCGAACCCCATGAATTTATCGTTGGCGCTGGACTCGGTTCTCGCGTTTGTTGAGGGACTTCCGATCGATGCAACGGCGTGGGAAAAGGGCAGGTATTGTCCAACACCGACAATCATTGAAGCGGCACGCGCGTTATTCAAGGGTCATTCAGTGGAAGAAATATCCAGGAATGATGCGGGCGCGAAGAATCTTCATCAGACTACGGATGCTATTTCGGCAATCATTGAAAGGGCAAAGCGGGAGTCGTTGAAAGCGATTTGTTTCGTTACGGGTGTTCCCGGCGCCGGTAAGACCCTGGTCGGGCTGAATATCGCAACGAGACATCTGGATCAAAGGGACAACACAATCAGCGTATTTCTCTCGGGCAACGGACCTCTGGTTCGAGTGCTCCAAGAAGCCTTGGCGCGTGATAAAGTGGCGAACGACAGGGTGAAGGGGGTCCGCACAACGAAATCCCAGGCCGCGAGCGACGTTAAGGCATTCGTGCAGAACGTCCACCATTACCGGGACGAGTACCTCGTCAACCCGGACGCGCCCGCTGATCATGTGGCATTATTTGATGAAGCCCAGCGAGCGTGGACGCATCAGCAGACAGCCGCATTCATGAAGCGGAAGAAGAATTATCCCAATTTTGAGGTGTCGGAGCCCGAGTTCCTGATTTCCTGTATTGACCGCCATCCGGATTGGGGCGCTGTGATTTGTCTTGTCGGTGGCGGCCAGGAAATCAACACCGGTGAAGCCGGAATCACGGAGTGGATCGAAGCCCTCAATCGGCGATTTCCTGATTGGCACATACACATTTCTGACCGATTGACAGATAGCGAATATGGAGCAGGCGAGGTATTGGAATTAATCCGAGACCGGAAGAATGTTCATTTCGATCCCGACCTTCACCTCGCTGTCTCAATGCGTTCTTTCAGGGCGGAACAAGTCTCGTTGTTGGTCAAACAGATTCTGGATGGGGAAGTTGAGCATGCGCGCGACACACGGAAGGCAGTTGTTCAGCGTTATCCGATTGTCGTAACTCGAGATCTGGCTCGCGCAAAAGAGTGGTTGCGGACAAAGGCTCGAGGCAGCGAGCGATACGGCATGATCGTTTCTTCGCAGGCGGAACGTTTGAAGCCTCACGCAATTGATATCCGTCCGAAGGTAGATCCCATCCATTGGTTTCTCAATGGGAAAGACGACGTACGATCTTCCTATTACTTGGAGGATGTAGTTACCGAATTCGATATTCAAGGACTTGAGGTCGATTGGGCCTGTGTAATCTGGGATGCGGATTTCCGGTATTCACCCGAGGGCTGGGTGCAGAGATCGTTCAAAGGCAAACGATGGCAGAAAATCAGCGCTGCCGCGCGGCAAGTTTATCAGAAAAATGCCTATCGTGTTCTGCTGACGCGTGCACGGCAAGGCCTGGCGATTGTGGTGCCGCCCGGCGATTCGGGCGATCCGACACGATTGCCGTCATTCTACGATCCAACGTTCCGTTATTTGGAATCCATAGGATTTGATGTGTTATGACAATTCATTCATGGTTATGAATCCTAAGTATCAGAAAATGCCAACACAATATAACGAGGTAGCACGATGAGCATTATCATAACCAGGCAGGGGAGGACTAATATATCATGGGAACCAAGATCACAGCTTTCTTCCGCGACGTCCTTGAAGCCCCACTAAGGAATCCGGCTTGGTCGTGGGGTGCTTATGATCGGAGTCGGAATATTGTCTATCTCCGAGTTTGGAAGGATCAGTCGACAAAGCGCGGAAATACGCAAGAGGTTCAGATTGGGTACAAGCGCGCAAAGAAAGGCTCCAAAGGATATCCCGAACGTGTAAGACATATTGAGGCGATTAAGGCCGGTGCAAAGGGGTATGCCATTATTTGTGAGGCGAAGAATCCTCATGCCAAACGTCGAGTAATCAAGTCATTTAATAGCCGATCATTATACCGGCTTGGCGGATTGAGGGAGCGTAAAAAGGGCTTGTACGCGGAAATTGTCGAAGAAGTGCCTGTTTCGGAGGCTATGGAAACTCGCGTGCTGTTTGCCCGCATAGGGTATATGCGCTACTATGCAGGCCCACAAGAAGGCGATGAGAAACCCATTGGCGGCGGGAAATACAACGAGAATAATATCGGCCACGAAGCCTTCAACTTCAAGCCTATCGGTGAACATCTTTGGGGGTATGTACAGCCGCATGCCAATTCACCGCAACACTTTCGGGCGAAGATTAATCTAAGGCGCATTACCCCCTCGGCGAGGAATGCGAATTCCGTCAGCGGCGTACGTGTCATATTCGTCGCACGTCATGAAGGGCGCCAAGTGATTGTGGGATGGTACAATAACGCAACTGTGTACCGTCCCCCTCAACAACCGACCCGAGCCATGAAGCGTGAAAGGTTCCGATATAATATCATGGCCTGGAGGGCAGATGCAGTTCTGCTGCCGGTGACTGCGCGAACGCATAAGATCCAGCATGGCGCGGCGGGGATGGGGCAAACCAATGCGTGCTATCTTCTCGACGCCAAGGGAAAGCGAAAACGAGTCCGCTGGATCAACAAGGCTCTGAATTATATCAACAATTACAGCGAGCGCAATATTGTGGCGTCACCGGAAGATGCGGAAGAAGAGGACGCGGCCATGCTGCTTGAGGCACGCAGAGAAGCTCGGAGCGGTGGCCAGGGAATTCGGATCTCATCTGAAATGAGACGCAATATCGAGAAGCGTGCCGAAGACACAGCTGAAAAATACTTTCGCAGGAAAGGCTACAACGTTATCAATGTCGGTAAATGGAAATCCTATGACTTGGAGTGCAGGAAGGGTGGTGCTACGCTGCGGGTTGAGGTAAAAGGGACACAAACAAGAGGCGATAGCGTCAACTTGACTTCGAATGAAGTGGCCAATGCCCGAAACCACAAGACTGCGCTGTTCATACTCCATTCCATTAAGATAAAACCAAAGGGGCGAAAGAAAACCTCCGTTGCCGGGGGAATACCGAAAGTATACGATCCTTGGCACATCGACGAGGTCGGCAATCTCCGAACAAGGATTTATGAATACAGGCTCAAGAAATAACCCGTAATGCCCCAAGACGTCATAATCGAAAATCCTGTTATCAATTCCCCATTCGAGGAGCCAAACTGCCATTTCCGATTCACGGACGAGGGGATCACGGATGAGATTGTTGAAGGGCGCAGAAACAGCTCCTATTTCGTCCCCATTGCCCGTCCCCGCAGCCGGGGTAGGGGACAGCTTGATTTCGACACCGAATGGACCCAGGACCGCATTGAAGAGAACAAACACGTCAACCGGATTCGCGAACGCGTAAAGCTATGGCGTAAAGGCGGCTATGTCGGTGTCACGCCGATTACCGCCCGCCTTCTCGAGTACTGGACCGATCCCACCCGCGAGAACAAGCTGTTCT
Source organism: Candidatus Hydrogenedentota bacterium (assembly GCA_003557825.1). Taxonomy (GTDB): domain Bacteria; phylum Hydrogenedentota; class Hydrogenedentia; order Hydrogenedentales; family SLHB01; genus PWNM01. The sequence goes on from PWNM01000096.1 coordinate 3,630, forward strand.
TCTGCCAGATCGAGGCCGCTGAGACGGCCATCTATATCACCGAGGTTGCAAAGAAATACAACGACGCCTGGATTGATAACGAACTCAAGCAGGCCAACGACATGGCAAATCCCGGTCTCCCCCGCATAGCCTTCAAAATGGCCACGGGATCCGGAAAGACCGTTGTCATGGCCATGCTCATTGCATGGCAGGCGTTGAATAAGATCGCCCAACCCCAGGACGCGCGCTTTACCGATACCTTTCTCATCATTACCCCCGGGATCACCATTCGAGACCGCCTGCGCGTCCTACTGCCCAACGACCCGCAGAACTACTACGTCGCGCGCAATGTCCTCCCGCTGTACCAACTGGAACAACTGGGTCGCGCCAAGATCGTCATTGCCAATTTTCATGCCTTCAAATTACGTGAAAAAGTGCCCGCCGGGAGATTGACCAAGGTCATTCTTTCCAAAGACGAGAAAAGCCCATTCGTTGAAACGCCCGATCAAATGGTTCGCCGCGTATGCCGCGAACTGGGCAATAAAAAGAACATCATGATCATCAACGATGAGGCCCACCATTGTTACCGTCGCAAACCGGATGGTACGGCTGAAAAGCTGAAAGGCGATGAACGAGTCGAGGCCCAGAAGCGTGAGGAAGAAGCCCGCATCTGGATTTCCGGCATTGAGGCCATCAAAGAAAAGATTGGCGTCAAAGCCATCTACGACCTGTCCGCCACGCCGTTCTTCCTCCGGGGATCCGGTTATTCGGAAGGCACCCTGTTTCCATGGGTTGTCTCCGACTTCTCTCTCATCGACGCCATCGAGTCCGGTATTGTCAAGGTTCCACGCGTGCCCGTGGCAGACGACTCCATGACGGGCGATCAGCCGACCTATCGCAATCTCTGGTACCGCATTCGTGAGAATCTTCCGAAAAAAGGCCGAAAAACCGTCGCCATTGGCGGCGAGCCAAAACCTCCCAAAGAGCTGCAAGGCGCCCTCCACAGCCTGTACGGTAATTATGAGAAATATTATCGTATTTGGGAAAACAACGCCGAAGCCCGCGCCCGTGGCCTTACTCCGCCCGTTTTCATTGTTGTCTGCAATAACACCAACGTCTCCAAAATGGTCTTCGACTACATCGCGGGCTGGGAAAAAACTGTGGATGGCAGGACATACGTTCAGGCCGGACAACTGGACATCTTCAGGAACGACGACGGGCACGGCGGTTGGCGGCATCGGCCGAATACCATCCTCGTGGACAGCGAACAACTCGAATCCGGCGAAGCCATGAGCCCCGAATTCAAGAAGATCGCCGCTACCGAAATCGAAGAATTCAAGGCCGAATATCGCCAACGATTTCCCGGACGCGACGTGGAAAAACTGACTGACGAAGATCTCCTGCGCGAAGTCATGAATACTGTGGGCAAAACGGGCAAACTCGGCGAACACGTCAAATGCGTCGTTAGCGTATCGATGCTCACGGAGGGTTGGGACGCCAATACCGTCACACATATCCTCGGCGTCCGCGCCTTCGGGACCCAGCTCCTCTGCGAACAGGTTGTCGGCCGCGCCCTGCGCCGTATGAGCTACGCCGTCAATGGCGACGGACGTTTCGACGCCGAATACGCCGAGGTATACGGTGTCCCGTTTTCCTTCATCCCGTGCAGCGGATCGACCAGCGACCCCAAGCCCGGTCCCATTCCAACCCGGGTCCGGGCGCTCGAAAATCGAATCCGCTGCGAGATCACCTTCCCGCGCCTGTCCGGATACCGCTACGACTTCGATGCCGAACGGCTCATCGTGAAGTTCAGCGACGACGCCCGGCTCGCCCTGTCCACTGCTGACGTCCCGACCAAGACTGAGAACGCCCCCATCGTCGGCGAAACGAGCATACACACGCTCGACGACCTGAAACGGCGCCGCCCCAACGAAGTCGCTTTTCTCCTCGCCAAACTCACGCTCGAAAAATACTTTCGAGATGACGACGACAACGACAAACCCTGGCTTTTCCCACAGATCCTTGGAATCACCAAACGCTGGCTCTCCGAGTGCGTCACACTAAAGGATAACACCTTTGTTCAATTGCTCCTGCTGCTCGAACTCGCTCATGACGCATCCGACCGTATCTACAAGGCCATCGTGGATTCACAAACCGGCAAAGCGTCGCTCAAACCGATCCTACGCCCGTACGACACGCTCGGCTCCACGCGCTACGTCGAATTTGACACCACCCGCCCCGTGTATGCTACCAGCCCCGACAAATGTCATATATCGCATGTCGTAGCCGATACGGGATCATGGGAACAAAAGCTGGCCGCTACACTTGAAGATATGGACGAGGTTATTCGGTACGTGAAGAATCACAATCTCGGCTTCACTATTCCCTACATGTTTAACGGTGAAGAGAAGCATTATCACCCCGACTTTATCGCGATCATCGACGACGGGAATGGCTCAGATGATCCATTACAGCTTATCATCGAGGTCACCGGCGAGAAGAAGAAGGACAAGGCCGCAAAGGTTTCCACCGCGCGGACACTGTGGGTGCCGGCCGTCAACAACCACGGCGGCTACGGCCGCTGGGATTTCATTGAAATCTCCGATCCCTGGAACGCCGCCACCGATATCCGGGCTGCACTCACGAAGAATAAGGCAATACAGGAGGTATGATGAGTTTACAGAAGTTTACCATGGAAGAGTTAAAAGCCATCCTGACTGATTTCGGCGAAAGCCATCAGCACCTGACAGAGGACAACCTGTTTACCGCATGGTTCCTGCGTGCATATCTCACGGACAACGACCAAGATGCCTTGGAAGCGGCCACAGGCGCATCCAATGACAAGGGAATAGACGCTTTACTTATCGATACAGATACAAAGAGCGTCTTCGTGGTGCAGGCCAAGTTTCATTCTAAAATTGGCGCAGCAAATGCAAAGCGCGCAGATGTCCTTAGCTTGGTTGACACGGCCCGTTATCTGACGGATCAGGACGAAGAGGCATTCAATGAATACATAAAGAATGCAAATCCGGTCGTCTCCGCAAAACTCATCAAAGCGCGACGATTTGTGCAGCGCGATAACTATCGCATACGGCTTTATTTCGTAACTACGGGCAAGTGCAGCAGTGACATCACTAAGAATGCGCGCATCAGGGCCTCAAAGCTTTCGAGTCAGGTCTCAATGGACATAATAACCGGTCAACAAATATTATTGCTGGCCCGTGACTACCTGGACGGAGTTGCCCCGCCAATCCCCGCCATGGACCTTGAGATGGAATCCGGGGCCAATGTGAAAGTGAACGGGGTTGCACAGCGGTTTGACCATCTGACCCACATTGAATCATGGGTCTTTTCGATGCGTGGTCAGGCCGTTGCCCAACTGTACGAAACGGCCGGCATTCGCCTCTTTGCCCGCAATATCCGCGGCTTTCTTGGCCCGGGAACACCCGTCAATCAAAGCATGGCGGCCACACTTGAACATGAACCGGAACGCTTCTTCTATTTTAACAACGGGATTACCATCATCTGTGACCGAGCCGAACGACGCAGCGAGCGCGGCGTAGACGTGCTGTCGGTTTCTAACCCACAGATTATCAATGGCCAGCAAACCACGCGCACTCTGGCCACTCATGCCCGCATGGCGGAAAAGGCAAGCGTACTGGTGAAGGTCATCTGTATTACACGATCGGACGACAATACTATGGGCCGTTTTGACACCCTCGTTTCAAGCATAGTCGCCGGAACAAACTGGCAGAATGCCATCCGCTCATCCGACCTCATGGCAAACGATAGAATACAGGTCGAACTGGAGCGTAATCTGCGAAAAGCCGGGTTTACCTATTTAAGGAAACGTCAAAACAAGCGTGATATTAGGTCACTCGGGATCAACAAAAACTTTGCAATGATCAAGAAAGAAAACCTGGCGCAGGCCGTCGCAGGATGCGACCTCGATCCCGCAATAGTGCGTTCCGGTCGTGAACGGCTGTTTGAGGAGGAGTTGTACCCCCGCGTCTTTCCGAACAGTGATATTGACTTCTATCTCCCCCGATATTGCCTTATGCGGAAAGTATCTAACCGATCCCGGAAATACCCGGAACGAGGCTATGCCAAATGGCTCGTATTGAACTTCATGTGGACACAGCTCTCCGGACATCTCCGGAAGCGCCACGAAAAACGGAATATGTACCGCATGTGGTATGCGAATCGAAAATCCGACTCGTTCGGTCCGTTGGAGAAAGCCATTGAGATCGCTTTCCGGCAAGGCCTTCGATATTATCGCCAGAATGCGGGCACCGGCTCCAAGCGCATGGATCCGTCCTCCTTCTTCCGAAGCAAAAAAGGCCGCGACAAGGAATTTATGCAGTTTTGGAAAACAGTTACCCCTTCGGCGAAGCGCCGATCTTTTGATAAACACATTAGGGCGTTCGTAAAGGAAATTGCGGAATTTACTGACTAAGCAAGGGGTGCGGGTTCGACTGCCGGGAGCCCGCCGCACCGAAAGTGAGCATAATATGGCCGCCAAAAAGAAAACGAAATCCGTTGAAGCGCTGAAGCACAAGGACAAGCGCACGAATATCCCGACGGAAGAGTTGCGCGACTTCGTCGCTGATGACGAACGCGCGCCGCAGACCATGCTCTATCCTCGCGATCCTTCTCTCGATCCGCAACTCGTCTGGAAAGGCAAGGACGAGCAGGACCGCGAAGACCTTGCCGCGCCCATCGTCCCCATCTACATCCAGGAAAAAATTCATCCGCAGGCCATCGTCGACGACCTTATCGCGCGCCATCCCAAACCCGGATCGGGCGTCGCCGAACAGCGCGAACGCTATCAGCTCAATTTCTTTGCCGACTTCAATGGCGGTCCGGCTGACTTCGAACGAAAGGTCGAGTTTTACCTTCACGAACACAACTGGGCCAACCGCATGATTCTCGGTGACTCCCTTCTGGTCATGACCAGCCTCGCCGAAAAGGAAGGCCTCAAAGGCAAGGTACAGACCATCTACATCGACCCGCCCTACGGCATCAAATTCGGCTCCAACTGGCAGGTCAGCACCCGTAAACGCGATGTCAAGGACGGCAAAGCCGAAGACGCCACCCGCCAGCCCGAACAAATCCGCGCCTTCCGCGACACGTGGAAACTCGGCATCCATTCCTACCTCGCCTACCTCCGCGACCGCCTCGTCGCCAGCCGCGAGTTGTTGACCGAGACGGGCAGCGTGTTCGTGCAGATCGGGGATGAGAACGTACACCTCGTGCGGTGCTTGATGGATGAGGTGTTCGGAAGTGAAAATTTCATTTGCCAGATCACGTTCAAAAAGACTGGGGGCTTTTCGGGCGATACCCTCGCTAGCATAAGCGATTTTGTAATCTGGTATGCGAAGAAAAAGCAAGATCAGGGCAAGTTCATCGTAAAGTATAGACAACTATATTTACCGAAGGATCTTCGAGAAGGACCTGGCGAGCGCTATGCTTCGGTTGAGCTTTTTGACGGTGAGACAAGGCCGCTGACAAATGATGAGGCTGATAATCCGTCACTCATTCCTGAAGGTGCTAAACTTTTTCTTGGTGCACCACTTACATCCGATGGAGCTTCTGCCACTCCGCAGCGCTTTGAACTCGAAGGCAAGGCCTATTCTCCGCGAGCCAATCAGCACTGGAAGACTACTGTAGAGGGACTAACTCGCCTTGCAAATGCGGGCCGTATTTTTCCGACTAGGAATTTCATAAACTATAAGCTCTATTTTGATGATTTCTCCGCAACGCCGATCTCCAATATATGGACCGACACGATGGGCACTGCCGAGCGGAACAAGGTATATGTGGTCCAAACCCAAGCCAAGATCATCCAGCGCTGCCTCCTGATGACCACCGACCCCGGCGATCTTGTCCTTGATCCGACCTGCGGATCCGGCACGACGGCCTACGTCGCGGAGCAGTGGGGGAGACGGTGGATCACGATCGATACCAGCCGCGTCGCCTTGGCGTTGGCCCGTACACGTCTGATGTCGGCGCGGTATCCCTATTACCTACTCGCCGATTCGCCGGAAGGCATTCAGAAGGAGGCCGAAGTGACCGGCAAACTGCCGCCGGATTACCCGACGGAGTACGACATCCGGAAGGGATTCGTCTACAAGCGCGTGCCGCACATCACGCTCAAGTCCATTGCCAACAACCCCG
>PWNM01000266.1 GCA_003557825.1 Candidatus Hydrogenedentota bacterium
GGAATTCCGTCATGTCTGAGGCTTTGGCTAAGGCTGCAAAGCAGTTCCCAGCAGAACCGGCCATCGTGACGCCCGACGAGGTGCTTTCGTACAAAGCCTTCGACGCACGCGTCGATGAAATGGCGGACCGATTATGTGCTGCAGGTCTGGTTGCTGGTAGCCGTTGTTGCACGGTTTTGTCCGCGACGGTCGACCATGTGGTGCTGCTCTTGGCCGGACTGCGGAGTGGGGCGCTTGTGGCTCCCTTAAATCCCCGATGGCCCGTATCCTTGAAAGACGAAGCCATCGCTGCCCTTCGTCCGGATTGCATCGTAGTCGAAACTACCGATTCGACAGACGAGAGAGCTACGTGTACCGTCCCGGAGCTTATGGCATTCGTCGCATCTGAGAAGTCCGTAACGCCTTCACACGGTATGATCGCCATTCACACATCGGGTAGCCAAGGCCGACCCAAGGCCGCCGTACTCACCGAATCGAATTTGGCCCATACCGCCAGGCTTTCGAATCAGAACATCCCAGTCCAACCGGGCGACCGCTGGTTATTGTCCTTGCCTATGTATCATGTCTCCGGCCTCGGGGCGATATATAGGTGTCTGGTAGGCGGCGGAGCGGTGGCCATTCCCAACGGGCGGTTGCCCCTCTCCCAAGCGATGGCCGCATTAAGGGTGACCCATATCTCGTTGGTTCCCAAGCAGTTACGGGAGTTGCTCGACGATGATGTTGCTGTCGAGAGGTTGCGCCGGCTCAAAGTGGTGTTGTTGGGCGGCGGGCCGATCCCCGAGGTTTTGCTTCAGCGTTCCCAGGCCGCCGGCATCCCCATCGCCATTACCTATGGCCTAACCGAAATGGCATCACAGGTCGCTACAACTTCACCGCGTAAACTCCACGACCGGTCCGCGCCGGTTCTCGATGCGGATGCCGTTCAACTGGCCCCGGATGGCGAGATACGGGTTCGTGGGCATGCCCTGTTTTCGGGCTATCTCGAGCAAGGCGGACTGCGCCTTCCACTCACGCCCGATGGCTGGTTTGCCACGGGCGATTTGGGGGAATGGGTCGAACCGGGCCGCCTCCGTGTTCTGGGCCGTCGCGACAATCGGTTCAAATCGATGGGGGAGTGGGTGAGTCCGGAGCAGGTTGAAACGGAACTCATGGGGATTCCGGACATCATTGATGCAGTTGTTGTCCCTGTGCCCCACGAATCCTTAGGGCACGTTTCAGTGGCGATTGTGCAGACCGTATCCGAGGCCAACCTGGATGAACGGGCGGTTCGGAATTCGTTATGTGAACGGCTTCCGGGCTATATGATTCCGGAGGCATACGTACCATGGCCCGCAGATCAGCGCGGCGGCCTAAAGCCAGATCGGGCGGCTTTTCAACGCTACGCGGAAGAGAAAGGCGATTTCGGATCCAGTTCATAGTTGGGCAAAGTTTGACACAATTATTGACAGTGTGGCAGCAATCAACCCCTCCTGTATTCGTTTGAAGCGTGTGATCAGCGCCGCCGGGGGCCGCGGCGGCGTTGATTGGGGCGTTTACGTCGCGAAGGATTGCGGCGGGTCTCGGCGTCGTCGGGTATGGTCTGCGGTTCGGGCTCCGGTGCGTGCCGTTTCGAAACGGGGGCGAACCGGGCATGTTTGTCCTCAACGGAATTGATGCTGCCGCAGCGGGGACATTCGGACAGTTTCTCGTCGGCTTCGTCAAGATAGGAATACCCGCAGATGACGCAGCGCCAGAGATATTGCTTGCCGAGGTAGCGCATAGGCCGACGGACTGCGATTTCGGTGTAGATCCAAATCACCACGATAAGGACGCCGAGAATGCCGGCATACAAAGTAAGGGCCGTACGCAGTTCGATGGCGATCATGGCGTCCTGCTCCGTTCAACTGAGATTATCAGAGTCCCGCGCTGGTCCTCGTCGGTGGGCGTACGTAACGGAGCGAAGCGGTAGTTCATTAGCGCCCGGGCAACACTGACTTCAAGATCCGTATCCTCCATGGTCACCGGCATGACCTCGCGTACGCGCCCATCCGAACCGACCCGGAAGACGAAGCTGAGCGGCCTTGTGAGATGGGATGGATCGAGCTGCCAGAGGGCGTCTATGGGAGGCGAGAACAATAGCTGTCGGTCATAGGGCTCGGCCATCCATTCGATGTAGGCCTCGAATCCTTCGGCGGGCACGCTTACCCGTTGCCTGGGGGGGATGTCCGATGCAGGACTCCGCTCAAACAGGGGGATGCGGGCGATAGCATCGCGCAGCCCGGCCAGTTCTTCGCCAAACCGGGCCCAACTGTCCAAGCGCTCGCCGGCGAGATGTTCGGCATGGCGGGCCTGAGCATCAAGGCTCAGCTCGCGCAGGCGCAGCCGTTCGAGGTCGGCAGCCAGCACGGTGGGCAGCTGGATATCGGGGATAGGGCTTTCGAAGGGAGCGGGAGTGCCAAGCCGCAAAGGCGACGTATCATAGAATGGCATATCGTCGTTAAAGAGGTCGTTGTCATCTCCGTCAAGAGAAGGCATCCGCAATTCGCGATGGGCCATCGAACGGGAGGGAGCGGTCAGGGGAGTCGGAGGCCCGTGAGCCGGCATGGTCATGTCGACGATCTCAAACATGCCGTAATCCACCGGTTCCACCTCGAACCAAACGCCGATAGAGAAAACGGTAACCATCGACACATGGAATAAGGCGGAGAAAACTAACGCGACAATGAATACCCGGTCGCGCATGGCGTCGCCTAGTCCTGTTCGCTAATTTGTTGGGCTCCCAATCCGAACCGCGAGATGCCAAGACTGCGGGCAATGCCCATGACCCGAACATTGCGGGCAACAGGAATCCGCCCATCGGCCCGGATGAGTAACCGCATGTCTTCTTGGCCTCGCCATTCGATTTCACTCGATAGCCGCTGAGCCAACTCGTCCCAGTTAGCCATCTCGTCATCTTCGACGAAGATCCGTCCGCCGTTGTCCGGACCGCCCTCACCGTAGGTCAGGGTCACGGAAAGGTCCTTTTGCTCATACGTGGATGTGCCTTCCGCTTGGGGCATCTCGATTTGAATCGAGCTTTGTACCACAAACGTCGCGGACAACATAAAAAAGATAAGCAGCTGAAACACCACGTCAATGAGGGGCGTTAGGTCAACGCTCGCGCGTACTTTTTTGCGCTCTTTATCGGGGGAGCGGAATTTCATGGTCTTATCCGGCTAGATCTCATATTCGCCGCGGTTCTTGGTCAACAGTTCGACCAGTTCTGAGGAGCTAAGTTCCATTTCAACAATCATATTCTCAACGCGGGTGACGAAGTAATTGTAGACAACCAGCGTGGGAATGGCTACGGTCAGACCCGCGGCCGTTGTGACCAAGGCGTTGCTGATGCCTTCGGCAAGGTCCGAAGGGTTGACCTGGCCTTCTTTATGCTGGATCTGATGGAAGGCCCGGATCATGCCGGCTACCGTCCCGAGCAACCCTAGCAACGGCGCCACATTGGCGCAGGTGGCCAGGGCGGATAGATATCGTTCAAGGCGGGGGATTTCGAGGTGGCCGGCGTCTTCGATGGCCTCGCGGATGTCCTCCTTGCTCTTGCGATGTTTGAGCAAGCCCGCTTTGGTGATACGTGCAATGGGGCCGTCGATCTCGTCGCAGATTCCCACGGCTTCCTGGATGCGGTTCTGACGCAGGATGGTTCGCATGTTATCCATAAACTCGCGGGTATCCACCGTTGCCCGCCGTAACGACCAGAGTCGTTCGATGGTGATGGCCAAGGCCACCACCGAACACAACATTATGGGCCACATTAAAATGCCGCCCTGGAAGATGATCTCAAATCGCTGAGTGATCGTTTCCAAGTGACGTTTTGCCTCCGGATTATGGCCGCCTGGTAGGAGGTCAGGCGGATTGGGGTTGAAAATACTCGTAAGCTGCCGAACAATTGACCCTGGATGGATCCAATACCCAAAACTTCGGTTCCATTATACCGGACATGGGTATGCAAATTCGCATTGAACGCAAGGCATTAATGGTAGACCAAGGTACCCAGGCCTTTGTCGGTGAAAATCTCGAGAAGTAGGGCGTGTGGAATCCGGCCATCGATGATATGGGTCTTTGTTACGCCGAAATCAAGCGCTTTCAAGCAGGCCTCGACCTTGGGAATCATGCCGCCGGCGATGATGCCTTGGTTGGTTAGTTCAAGGATTTCCTGATAACCAAGATTGTGTATGAGTGTCGACGGGTCCTCCGGATCACGCAGTAGTCCAGGGGTATCGGTTAGAAAAACCAGTTTTTCAGCCTGGACTGCCGCCGCGATCTCCCCGGCTGCCGTATCGGCATTGACATTCCATACCCCGCCATTGGAGTCCGTCGCGATGGGTGCGATAACGGGGATGAGATCGGCAGCGCATAATACATTGATAATGCCGAAATGGACCGCGGTTATCTCGCCCACATGGCCCAGGTCCGTGCCATCTTCGAGTGTCAATTTGCGGGCATGCATGAGATTGCCGTCCTTCCCGCTAATCCCCACGGCGTTGCCCCCGGAAGCGTTGATGAGCGCCACGATCTCCTTGTTTATGGTTCCACTGAGCACCATTTCGACCACTTCGATAGTATCATCATCGGTGACCCGCAGACCGCTCTGAAAACGAGAGGGGATTTCAAGCTGCTTTAGCCGCCGGTTGATTGCCGGCCCGCCGCCATGAACGATCACCGGATTCATGCCCACAAATTTCATCAAGACGATGTCTTCAGCGGTGCTCTGGCGCAACACCGGTTCGGTCATCGCTGCGCCGCCGTACTTGATCACCACCGTTTTCCCCTCGAAATCCCGGATATAGGGCAGGGCTTCCACAAGGACAGCGGCCTTCTGAATGTATTCCTCCATTGCTTTCCGGTACCGATCGGGCATTATCTTCTTCCTTTGGCGGGCTGTGGTCTAGGACCGATAGTCCGCGTTGATGCTGACGTAATCGTGACTCAAGTCGGTCGTCCAGAAGGTGGCCGTTCCGGACCCCCCATTTAGGGCAATATGAATCGTAAACTCCGGCTTTTTCATGATGGCTGCAGCATCCTCTTCTCTATAAGGGCCTGCCTGGCCATCGCGCATGACCGCCACATCATCCAGGCTAATGCTTAGCTGCTCTGGATCAAAGCCAATGCCCGAATACCCCGCAGCGCAGGCCAGCCGACCCCAGTTCGGATCTTCGCCGGAAAAAGCCGTTTTGCATAGTTGCGAATGGGCTATGGATCGGGCCACCGTTTTGGCCTCCTCATCCGAGGCCGCGCCGGTTACCTCAATGGTGACGAACTTGGTGGCTCCTTCGCCGTCCCTTACCAAGTCGCGTGCCAAATCCTGACAAAGAGCGGTTAAGGCGGTCTCAAACAATGCAAAATCCTCAGACCCCAAATCGATGGGGGACCCACCCGCCGCTCCGTTTGCCAACATGAGTACTGTATCGCTGGTGCTCATGTCATTATCGACGCAGATCCGATTAAACGAAACCTCGACGGCGCGGCGCAGCATAGTGGCCAATGCGTCGGACCCGATGGCGGCATCCGTGGTCAACAAGGCGATCATGGTGGCCATGTTCGGCGCGATCATGCCTGAGCCCTTCGCAATGCCGCCAATCCGGACAGTCTGCTCGTCAAGGGCTATTTCGATGGCCCGCTCTTTCGACACCGTATCGGTTGTCATGATGGCCATCGCTGCATCGGAGCTGCCTTCGGTACTCAACGCTGCAACGCAACCATCAACTCCCTTGGCGATGCGATCCATGGGGAGATGGACCCCGATAACACCCGTGCTGCAAGCGAGGATGGCATCGGCTTCGATTCCAAGTGATGCGCCGACCAACTCGGCCGTGCTCACTACATCCCGAATGCCCCGGTCGCCTGTGCAGGTGTTGGCATTGCCGCTGTTGACAAAAACCGCTTGGGCTTGGCCCATCTCGCAGATGGTGGCATTTCTGCGGACACCCGGCGCTTTGACCACGTTGGTAGTAAACAGGCCCGCCACCGACGCCATCGAATCGCTCACAATGAGGGCGCAATCCTTCTTGGTCGAGGAGGGTTTGATCCCCGCCGCAACGCCCGAGGCGCGATAGCCTTTGGGGGCCGTAACGCCCCCTTGTATCGCGGTCATGGAGCCATGCCTCCTGCTCGGAGGCCGGTTGTTTCGTCTAGGCCGAACATTATATTCAGGCACTGTACCGCCATACCCGCGGTTCCGCCCATTAGATTGTCAACGGCGCTGACGATAATCAGATTGCCCGTGCGCTTGTCCCATGTCCATCCGAAATCCACGAAGTTCGTCGCCCGGACATATTTTACTTCCGGCAACGCGTTTTCGCCCAAAACACGGACAAAGGGCTCTCCATCGTAACAGGCAAATATGGCCTGCCAATCGGCCGGCTTTGCGGGGCGGACAGTGATGGTGCTCAGTATCCCTCTGGTCATCGGAGCCACATGGGGCGTGAACTGTACGAGAGCCCGGTCGCCCGTTTCCTGTTCGATTTCGGGGGTGTGTTGATGTACGGCCAGTTTATAGGCCTTGAGATTTTCATTCATTTCCGGGAAATGAAATGCCTCGTTTAACGACCGGCCCGCCCCGGAAATACCCGAAATAGTATCTACCACGATCGGCGTTTCGACTGCGACTTGGTCGAGCAATGGGCGCAAAGGAACCACCACGGAGATGGGATAGCATCCGGGAACGGCCACCAGTTGGGCTTCCCGCAATGCCTCGCGATACCACGGAACCAGACCATAGACCGACTCAGGTATTAAACCGGGCGCCGTATGTTCCCTTTTGTAGTACTGAGCGAATCGTTCGGTGTCCTTTAAACGGAAATCGGGCCCGATATCGAGCACCCGAACCCCGGCTTTTCGTAAGGCTGCCACGTATTCCATGGACTCGCCTCCGGGAACGCCGACAAACACAGCATCGCACGATTGGGCGAGCCGATCGGCATCAAACGCCTCGAATATTAGGTCCGTCATGTCCCGAAAAGCGGGCAAGACGGAGTCCAGCCGCTCTCCGACCGCGCTGGTCGACGCAACGGCAGTCAACGTTACATTGGGATGGGCCAGTAGCAGCCGTATTAGCTCTCGGCCGCCATAGCCTGTGGCTCCCACAATTCCTATTCGTATCACGCGTATATCTCCTTGTAAAGCGTACGATTATAAGAGCGGCCGTGCGAACTGGTCAAACAGCCGTTGCCTGGTTGTGTCCAGCGTGGTGCTTCGGTACGATCATGGCCATGACAGAGAACCTTTTTGAACACGCCGCAGCCGAACGGCTCCGTAAAGAAGCCCCGTTGGCTCGCCGGGTTGCACCTCGTCAGCTCGACGAGATCATCGGTCAGGACCACATCCTTGGGCCGGGTAAAATACTGCGCCGGGCCATCGAGGCAGACCGAATCACATCGATCATTCTCTACGGGCCGCCGGGCTCGGGTAAGACCGCCCTTGCCCGTATCATCGCCATGCATACTCAATCGGTTTTCGACAACCTCAATGCCGTCACAGGCGGCGTAAAGGAGCTTCGGGAACTCATCAAAAAGGCGAAGGAACGACGGATTCACGAACAGCGGCGCACCATCGTGTTTATTGACGAGATCCACCGGTTCAACCGTGCACAGCAGGACGCCCTGCTTCCTGATGTCGAAAACGGGAATATTATACTTATCGGCGCGACTACAGAGAACCCTTATTTTTCCGTGGTGGCACCCCTGTTGTCGCGGTCGCAAGTGTTCGAATTGCGACGGCTTGACGATGCCGAGGTGGTAGGACTTATGCGTCGAGCCTTGGGCCATCCCGATCGAGGATTGGATGAATACGCTGTCCAAGCTGACGATGAGGCTATCGAACACATTGCACGATACGCCGAAGGAGATGCACGTCGTGCGCTGAACGCCCTTGAGATCGGCATGCTCACCACTCCGCCCGAAGATGGCGTCATCCACATCACCCTGGACGTGGCCCAGGAATCCATCCAACGCAAGATGATTCACTACGACGGCACGGGAGATGAGCATTATGATGCCGCATCGGCCTTTATCAAAAGCATGCGGGGTACCGATCCCGATGCTGCGTTGTACTGGATGGCCTATATGCTCGAGGCGGGGGAAGAACCGCGGTTTATCGCCCGTCGGATCTGCATCTGTGCCTCAGAGGATGTGGGCAATGCCGACCCCCAGGCGCTGATACTAGCGACAGCGGCATGGCAGGCCTGTGAGTTCATCGGGCTCCCCGAAGCGCAGATCATCTTGGCCCAGGCCGCCACCTATGTGGCCTGTGCGCCCAAAAGCAATGCTGCTGTCGTGGGCATCGGCGAAGCTCGCCAGGCGGTACAAGAGGGCGTGACGGTTGCCGTGCCCGATCATCTACGCGATACGCATTATAAAGGAGCCGGAAAGCTGGGCCGAGGTCAAGGATACCAATACCCCCACGATTTCGAAGGCGGCCATGTGCCCCAACACTATGGCGTGGCCCGGGGAACCTATTATCACCCGGTGGATCGCGGCAAAGAAGCGGAGTTCAAGCACCGACTCGAAGCGTTGGACGAAGGTGAATAACTAAAACCGAGAGCCTGCATCCCGTGCAGGCTCCCGGGAAATAGCGTTCTTTCTTATACGCTCCGGCGGCGGCTCTTCCAAGTCCGGACGCCAACCAAGCCGATCAATCCAACCCCAAGCAACGTTACCGTGGCCGGCTCGGGGATTACATTTATCCGCATCTCGACGAGGAAGTCGTTGTAATCCCAGTGGCTGTTTTTATGGCCATAGGGAAGATCCTCAATTGCCAAGAGGTACACGTTCGGATTCGGCGTCTTCAGAATCAGAAAGTGGACTTCGTTGATCATGTTGGGCCAGGTTTCGTAGTCTCTATTATTTTCATCATATTCTGGGTAGAAGTAATAGTTTTGTAAGGCTTCGGAATGCATGGGCCCCCAAGCAGGGTCCTTCCATTTCCCGTCGTCAAAGTATTCGGATTGCAGGTAGAAACCGAATGTGCCTGAGGGATCATCCAGTGTTTCCGTGATACCCTTACGGCGAAGGTCGCCGCTTGGTCCAATCGCCCCGTTGTCCAGCATGTCCCCATAGGACAACAGTCGGTTATATGCTTCGGGATTGCCCTCGGGGTTGTGGGTATAAATCCCGAAATGCTGCCTCATGTGGGCGTCATGCCAAATGGCTTGAAAGGAGATCGACCGCACCAAGGGACCCGCTGTAAATGTTTCCCAGCCCACGCGGAGGTCCTCGAGTTCCTTACCACTTTGTAATTCTGTCCCGTAAATTTTGTTGTAGATATCCCGCAGATTCTGTTCGGAATTCTCTTTTGATTCATCCCAAAACTCATTTGGTGGACGGTATTTTACCTCATCTGGGCTGGTCTGTGTGAAGGCAGCGCGGCTTTTAACGGAAACCGGCTGTTGCGCGGTACCGGAGGTATTGCCGTTTCGCATGCTCCGTATGTTCTGGGCGGCCGTTCGGTTCGAAGACCTTCCTATTCGCGTAAAGCTATCCGCTGTGGCATAGCCAGCAACAAGAAACATTGCTGCCAACATTACTAAAACACGGCTGATCCGCATGTCTATAAACCTCTTTTGGTCGGTTATGGTAAATCAGGAGGTCTCTTCCTCCTACTTCATCATTTTACCCTGTTACTAAGTGATTAGCAAGAACCATACCCAAGATTTGCTATCCACCCAACTCGTTGTGGGGGAACTACTTGGCGAAACGGATGGGCTTGGTCAATGTTGATCAA
>PWNM01000386.1 GCA_003557825.1 Candidatus Hydrogenedentota bacterium
CCGCCAGCGAACGGCCCAAAAAATTCCGTCTCGAAATACGTTGCGTCATCGATTTACATCCCTCGATGCCGGTCAAACTACTTCAGCAGTCCGCGCACCGGCTGGCGTGGCACTGCAGGAAAAGCTAAGCTTCATCGGTAGAGCGTGTCATGGCATTTTGGGGTCGCCCCTGTAGCGCTTCTCAAGGCGTTTGTCCAGTGAGAATGTCCCCGCACCTACCAAAACAAAAAAGAGTGAGCCAAGGAGCAGGGTGAAATCATTGCGGACTTCATGCGCCATAGACCAAAAGCCGTAAGTGGGAAGATCACGAAGGCTAAAGCCCCAAAATCCATATCCAAGCAATATCGGAATTTTGGTTGTGATTATCGCCACAATCATGGTGATAATAAGCGGAATGGAAGCAAGTCGTATAAACAATCCCAACAGGACGAGGGCTCCGCAGACGATCTGTGTGACTCCCACAAAAGGCCCCATGATTTCATAGAGGGGAATCCCAATGCGCTCGAACCGTCCCGCGCCTCTCAGTTCAGGGTACAGCAATTTTTGTATACCCTCCGAGAAAAAAACCCCTCCTACGATTAAGCGTATCAATATAGTGGCAGCAGGCGCCTCCGTCGCAATAATCCGCTCCATTAATTTCATAGCCCAAAACTCCCTATAGTCGCCTCATCCCATATACTCCTGTCATTTCCAAATGCTAGATTCAATTTGGAAACGTACTGATAGCAACACGCCGCCCGGACTTCCTGTTCCTGACGTCCGGGCGGCGTGCTTGGATAATGCGACTACAGGAACGAACGAATGCGGTCGTCCAGGGCTTTTTGATCCGTCACAAAGGAGTGCAATGCGCTGAGGTTCATGAGCGCGTCAAACCCAATGGCCTTGGCCTGCAAACGCTCCTTCCATGTCTCGTATACGGGGATTTTACCGTCTTTGGTGACGGTCTCCAGATCGGCTTCCGACCAGCGCGGGAACAAGTCGCCGATTCCGGCATTGGCAAAGTGGTCTTCGATGGCAGCCGGACTCAGCGACGACGAATCCTGCGCCACCAGTCCGTTTACCGCTTTGCGCAAATCATCGGGTACATCCCACAGCGTATTGGCATTGAAATCCTCGAAACGAACACCGTCTGCAAGGGGGACATCAGGGTCATCCTGTATGCGCGAGCTAACGGTCTCCGCCGGACTCTCAAGGTATTGCGCCGCCACCTTAGTCGGCATGGTGAACACATCCAGCCCGGCAAGGGCCGCTACCTGAGCGCTACTGCGCATGCTGGCTCCGATGAGCCGGGATGGCGATTCGCCGCTTTCACGCAAGGCGAGAACCTCGCGCTGCGTCGCCAAGGTCGCCTTCTCCCCGATACAATCGCCTGGTCCCAGGTCGTTATCGGCCAGGAACGCGCCCAGCCGACCCATGAAGACATTGACGTAGTTTGGTTTCGTAAAGCGAGCGATAACGTAGTTTTGCCGAGCCGAGAATCCGAGGGTGAAGTTAATCGGAATGCCCTCTTCGGCCAATGCCCGGGCGCTGAGAAATCCCGCCGGCGTTAGCGGAACCTTGATGATGAACTTCTCCGGGCAAATGGCATAGAACCGTCGCCCATAGGCAATCGATCGTTCCACATCATGGGCCAGGTCAGTATGCAATTCGACGCTAACATTGGCGCCGAACTGTTCGACCAATTTCAGCGCATGCCGAGCGTTCAATACAAATGCGATCTCGAGGACCAGTTCCGATTCCGAGATGCCCGGCTGGGTTTCCCGAATGACCTTGGCTGTCTCCCCCACAAGCTCATCGTAGATCCCCTTCTGAACTTCGTTGTTAAGTAGGGTATTGTTGGTAGTAAGGGCCTCGAATTCCATCGTGAACAGCTTGGCGGCCTCTTCGATGTCCCCGGTGTCCAGCCAAAGGCTCGTGCCCGTCTGGCGGACCTTTCGCCATTCCGGTTCGGACCGCAATGTGGGACGGTTCGATTCCGTCGTTTCCTCAAATTCCTCGCGTACCAGGGCAAATAGGGTTTCTTCTAGCATGGTCAACCTCCCGTTTGTAATTGTTATGCAGGTTTCTGCCTGCTTGTATTCTACTCTTTCAAGTGGGTATAACGCAGCGTGTTTGCATTTACTCCCAAGGCGCGCGCCGCAGCCGAGTAGTTCCGATCGAATAGCTCCCACACATGGCGGGCATATCCCTGTTGTACCTCCTTTAACGGACGAACTGCATCGCGCGAAGCCGGCATCGCACCGTTCTCCGCCCTGTCGTCTTCATAGGCTATAAGCTCTCCGAGCGCTCGTTCCTCGTCGATGACCTCCGCCGGGGACATATCAAGCAAGACGGCCCGCTCGATTACCTTGATCAACTGGCGGACGTTCCCTGGCCAATCATAGGAACGTAAGACTTCGTAATCTCCCTTGGTAAAGGTCCGTTTATACCCTTCTTCAGCGAGCACGTCAAGCCGTTGGGCGACGATGATGCCAATGTCCTCCGTTCGTTCCCGCAGCGGCGGCACATGGATGCGCAAGGTGGCCAGTCGGTGATATAGGTCGGCTCGGAACGCTCCGCTTCGGATCATTTTCGGTAGATCGCAATTGGTGGCCGCCAGGACGCGGACATCCACGTGTTTTTCCGGCCGGTCGGCCCCTTCGGGCGTTACCCAACCGTCTTCAATGACCCGCAACAGTTTGGCCTGGACCTCTAGGGGGAGTTCGCCGATTTCGTCCAGATAAAGAAATCCGGAGTCTGCTTCGACGAATTTTCCCCGACGGTCGCCTTGTGCTCCGGTAAACGCCCCTTTGACATGGCCGAAAAGGTCGGAGTTGGCCAGGTTCGCGCTTCCAGCATACAAGGCGCAGTTGATGGGCACAAAGGGCCCCATGAACCGTTTGCTCCGCTCGCGAATGAGGTGGGCGACATGCTCTTTGCCCACGCCCGATTCGCCCGTAATGATCACATGCCGATCTACGTCGCCGCAGCGTTGGATGCGTTCGCGCAGCCGTTTCATGATCTCGGTGCGGCCTTGCAGCACGTATTTGTAGCCCGTGAGCCGGAAATTTTCGACGATGGACTTATCCGATGTGTCGAATTCGTTGCGCGCGAGTTTACGGATTGCCCGAAGATAGGGGTCCCGGTCCTGGTATTTGAAATATTGCGACAGGGCGGCATCGATTAGGTCTACCCATGCGGCCTGCTCCCCGGTCATGTGGTCTTCGGGTCGATTGCCCTCCACACGCGGATCAAACCATGCCAAGGTCGTGAGCAGATGGGCGTCAAACCGGTCCGTAAGCTCCAGGGATTTTGCCAACGCCGCGGTGTTGGTACCTGCGTCGATAAATACGGGTGTCGCGAAATCCCCAAATCGTTCGCGCACATCATCCAGATAGCGCCGCCCGCAATACCAAAAAATTCGGCAGCCCTGTTGCGTCAGGCGCCTTGCCGGTATTTCGAGTTCGGACCAGTCGCACCAGACCCCAACGCCGCATACATGCACTTCGGCCGGCGGAGGCGATTGCTCGGCCAGTTCGGCGAAGGTACCGCCGATGCCTTTGGCGCTGCTCGCCATCAAAACGGCGTCGGAATACCGCAACAAGGCCATGGCCGCTGCGCATGCGCCATCCATGCCGTTGTATGTCACGATTGTAACGGGTCTTGGGTTTGCCATACTGCCCCCTTCGACACTACCGCACTATCTCAAATCTGTGTACCAACCGCTTAGACTTTAAGTATACCAATTGAGAATCCAGTATGCATCATACGGGCCATCAATCATCTTCAATCGAGCGGGGCCGGCATAAGTTGTTTAATTTCATATACATAGGTTGGGAAAGCCGCTGTTGGCATGGATTGTGCTCTATCAAGCTGAAATGATTCACAGGCGCATCGTTAGAACGCCGCAGTAAAGGAGGAGCATGATGCATCGCGTATTTGTTTACGGAAAACTTCGAAAAGGTTTCTGGTGGGATCTTTTGCTGAGAGATGCCGAATATCTCGGTCCCGCCCGAACGCGAAACCGGTTTGCCCTGTACCGTTCCGCCATGCCCTATGTCACCACGGAAGAAGCCGTGTCGCCCATTGTGGGCGATGCCTATCGGGTTGATGATTCTACGCTGCACGAGCTTGACTTGTTCAAAGGGCATCCCCATTGGTTCCAACGTACCGAGGTGGCCATTGTCCTGGAAAACCGCCAAGGGTGTCTGGCCTGGCTGTATAGCCACCCTCGCATTGGCGGCGAGTTGATCGAATCAGGCGATTTTTATCCCGAAAAGCGAAGCCCAGTAGGATGCGGCGCATGGGGAAACACCAACGAATCGGAAGTGGAAGGAGGAGCGCTATGACCCCCATTGAGCGAGTCCGTTTATCGGGAGATCTGGTGGATTTCCTCGAGGATGTTTTGGGCTTGACCCCGGAGGACATCCGCGCAGTCGCCCGGTACATGGAGGACCACCTTACAGTCAAAGAACAGCAACAAGAAGACGATCACGAGTTCCCATGCTCGAAGGCCCAGTTTAACCTGAACTAACGCAAGGAGTACCGAATCATGACACAGCCCATTACTGACCAGGAAACCCATCTCGGCACTATCGAGACCGAGATCGCCGGAACCCAGTATCACGATGCTGTAGTACGCCCCGGCGAAACCGTACATCTCGAACGGGAACCCCGAAACCCCCACGATCCCAACGCCATCCGTATCGACAACGCCGCCTTTGAATCGGTTGGCTTCGTTCCGCGGCGGTTGGCCGGGTGGATGGCTCCCTTAATTGACCAAGGCAAACTACGGGTGGATGGTAGTATTCCAGCGGAACACGCCAAACCCAATTCGGTGGTCCTCGAGTTGTTCGTATGTCCCAAGGGGGCCGATATCCTAACCCCCGATGACAACCCGTCTGGTCCCAAAGAAGCCCTACACCAGACGGTCCTTCAGGCGTTCCGGAATGCCGAGAACTGGACCGAACCTGAAGCAATCAAAGGTTTGGCGGAGGTTCTGAAAGGGTTGCCAAGGAGAGAGATGAAGCCTGAGACGCTGTTGTTGCTTCACGTATTCGAAGACCGGACGAATCAAGCGCGCAGCAGGGTGGGCGCATCCGCAATCGAAGCCGTTCGGGCGGCACTCGCCGAGGTCCGCATTGGAGATCCGTTGACCTATGAAAGCCTGACGCTGTTTCCCTTATTCGTTAGTGAGGATGGTGACCCTCCCTATTGGCTGCTTGAGGAGGCGCTCAAGGTCGGCGAAGCGGAGGTTCGCGAAGTATCCGACAGCGGACGAGTTCCTGAATTGGTCGTTGAAAACCGATCCGAACGACCGATTCTAATTCCGGAAGGTGAAATCCTGACGGGAGCCAAACAGAACCGCGTGGTGAACGTGTCCGTCATTGTGCCGGCAAAGACCACATTCACCCTACCCGTTACTTGTGTCGAGCAGGGGCGGTGGTCTCGTCCTACGGCTGCCATGAAGGCATCCCATTATGCGCCGCCGTCAATGCGAGCCCGTAAATCGGCCAGCGTCCATGCCCATCGCATGCGGGGAGGCGCCCCACAGAGCGACCAGGGCATGGTCTGGGAGGAGGTCGCGTGCCACCTGGCGGCCGACCGAGCCGAATCGCCTACCCAGTCGTTGGTGGATGGCTACGCCGCCCGAAAGAACGACGTGGCGACCTTCCGCAAACACCTGGAGCTCCCCGATGGAGCGGCGGGCGTCGTCAGCGTGTTAGGTCCCCAGCTCCATGTCGACCTGTTCGACAGCTCCAGGACTTTTGCACGGCTTTGGCCACGGATGTCGGAGGCCTTGTTCTACGAAGCCGCGAAATCCGAGAAATCGCCTTCGTATTACGAAGGAGCGTCCCAAATCCGAGAGGTTCTCGACGAGTTAAGTCGGGGCCTTGAGCCAGTCAAAAATCCAGTCGGTGCGGGCGTTGAAATGTCCATAGGCACAGGTCGCTACAGCGGCTCGGCTCTATGGTTTGCCGAGCGCCTGTGCCATCTGATGGCCTATGCCGATGTTCAGGTGATCTACTAATACGGTGTAGGGATCGAACAGGACCGGATCGTATATGAGTCGATCCGGTCCTGTCGTTGCTCTCTAACGAACGCTCTCGTCGATGACCCGGAGGAATTGGGTAAGGTGCTTATCGTAGTCCGGCCCGGCGCTATACCGCGCCATGGTGACGACCAGGCCATTATCCAGATCGACCCGAAGCACTGCGCTCGACGCCGCTCCATGGCCGATGGTGTTTTTACTCAATAAGGTGGCATCTTCCGGTATCCCGTCCTGTCCCGCTTCGGGATGGGGCTGTCGCATCCAGCTGATTCCCATGCCGTACTCCCAATCGGAGTCGGACAGGGCAGGGTAGAACTCGCCGATGGGGCGTGGCAGGAGCTTTTCGAAGACTTCAGGCGAGAAAAACTCGAGACCGCCATAGGAGCCTTTGTTGAGCATGAGCTGACCCACCCGTCCCAGGTCGGCAGCGGTACAATCGATGCCGAAACCCAGGTTCATGATCGTCGGATTGTCCTGTCCGAGAGGCATGAAAAAATGCTCGTGAAAGAGCCGAAAGATGCTTTTCCCGCCCGCCATCTCCATGACCTTGCCCGCAAGATCGAGGCTTACGCCGTTATACAGCACTACCTCGCCCGGTGATAACCCTTCTATGCCATTGGCGATGACATTATCAAGCCACGGGTTGTTCATGCCGTTCCACCGGCCATGCCCATCGAGTCCTGTGGTGTGCGTGAATCCATGTCTCGGGGTGATGACCTTCTCGCCTTCAACGGGAAAGTCCGGTAACCAACGGCCAATTGGGTCATCCGGCTGGATGAGTCCTTGCTCCATGAACTGGGCGAAAAGCAGCCCAGCATGAGCCTTGGTGATCGAGGCGGTTGGAAAACGGGTCTCAAGGGTTACCGGTTTTGCGCCCATTGATCCAAAGGCTTCATGAAATACGACAACGCCGTTTCGTGCCACGAAGGCGGTGAAGGGCAACTCCGATTCGTCCCACCAGGTCTGACATACTTCGCGAAGACGTTCGGCTACATCCGCGGCCATGCCCGCCTCCTCCGGGGTCCCGTCAACCAAAACAGGGGCGGGCGTCTCCCGTTGCCTGGGCGGCTGCAATCCGGGATTGGGTTTCTCCAACCCAAGGATCTTTTGCTTTAATGCCAGGTGATAATCTTGATGCAGCATCGCAGGAGTTTCGAGTTGCGTGGGCCTGCGACCCAATTCGTCGAGTTCGGTCATGCCGGCCATAAAAATGGCCCCGGACTCGCCTTCGAAGACAGCATCGATAAAAGCCCTTGATACAAAGGCCGAAACCGTCTCAGCATGTTCCTCCCAAACCTTCGGGTCAATGGATGTATTGTGGGGCCACTCGATGGACGCGTCAAGGGGTGGCAGCCGCCAGGGGTGCCAGTCGGCATCTCGGCAGTAGAACGTCAGGGCCTGTCGCACCACCATGCCATGCGGCCCTTCTGCCTCCACATAGGCGGCATAGCGACCAGGCTTTTCGGCCTCGGTGACTTCGTTCAGATCTCCATCGAACCAACGCACGGTGAAATCGGCATGACCGAGAAAATCCTCAACCACCTCCGGTCGTTCCCAAACCAATTCGGGAAACTCACCGGGAGCAAACACAAATTCCCATTGATTCCTGGGGCGAAGGGGTGCATCTTGAAAGGCGCCAATCGACTCACGCCATGCCTGTTCGGCGGCGATGCGCTCAGCTTCCTCCTCCGAGAGGAGCTCGACGATATACCCCCAAGGTCCGGTGTTCTGGTCGATTTTTAGCAGGATGTGGTTGGTCCCGGGTCGCAACGAAACGGGAAACGATTCCTGACGTGGCTGGCAGGCCCGTCCAAGATCGTTTGCCCAGATGCTGTGAACTTCATCCCCATTGACCCACACTTTGGCCCAGTCATCGGACCCGAAAAACGCCTGCATGGTCATCGCCTCTGCGGTCTCGATCTGGGCATAGGCATAGGCCACGGCGAGTTCGGCGTTATCAAAAGCCGCCGCCAGGTCCACGATGCCATCGGCTCCTGCTGTGGCCTGTTTGGCGACGATGGTTCCCTCATCACCGTCTTCATGGACGAAGGAAACCGACGCGTCCGGAGCCAACACCGCCCCGGGCTCACCGCCAAGCCTCTGCAAAAAATCGTGGCCGAAACCTGTGCGCATGGAGCCATCGGGCAACCGGTGCTCACTGGTCGGGTTGGGAAAGGGACCTATAACGACCCACTCCCGTATAACCGGGTCATCACCGGGCCGAAATACTGGAATCTCAGCCATAGCTGTCCATACAGGCCAACATCCCGCCACCACGAGTACAGTCATGGCGACCAACAATCGTACTGCTTTCATCTTGACTACTCCCCCAATTGTGATGTTGTTGGTTTGTACTTACATACCTTTACGACAACTGTGCGCACTCATTCGGGTATATCAACGGTCACTGGACCAAAGGCCGGGATGGGCATGTCGTTTTCATCGATGATGTTTGCTACCGGATTGAGATCCGGGGCATGCCACAGCCGGGCTGCTTCAGAAACGGGCGCGCCCCGATGAAGCACGACACGATTCGGATGATCCGTATCGAAGTCGACATGATAGAACCGGTCGAGGGGACGATCGTCTTCACCGTTGCTCAGTCCAAACCCCCGTGCAAGCCCTGCCGCGGACAGTTGACCTGTCACGTTGGCAAAATCGACATGGATAATGGTGCGGTCGGCATTGGCAAACCGGACCGATTCAAGAGCGATGCCCTTTCGAGGCGCAACACTGGGATCGACGTAAGGCCGGGCCAGCCATGCCATCCGTTCGCCGAGCTGCTCCTGGCCGTCATACGAAATATGAATGCCGTCGCTCAACGGTAGGTCCACGGTCGCAACCATGTGGACATGGGGGATTTCGGTGGCAGCGCGGCGCTGGGCCTCGCGTATAGCCTCCCATCGATAGTCCGCGTCATCCGGGAACACTACGACGCGGCCGATCTGGGCCGTGAAAATGGGCAGGTCGGGGTCATCGCAGTCTCGGCGAACCGCCTCGACAAACGACTGGAATCGCTCGAAATAGGTACCATACACGGCGGGATCTTCGGGTCCCGCGTCCGATTCGCCCTGGTACCAGAGCATGCCGCGGACGGTTCCGCCGGCCCGCTTGATTCGGTTGATCATATGGCCGTAGAGGCTGTTGTCGCTGCCATCGGACCGGTCGGGACTCCATTCCTCCAGCGAGGTGCCGCCGTAGGCACACGGGATAAACCCGATGGGTACATCGGTTTGTTCGAGCAACACCCGGGCAAAGAAGAACCCACATCCCACGCCGCCAACGCCCGGTCCGTTTTGGCTTTCCTCACGGATCTGTGGCAACTGCTCCATGTTGAATCCGGAACGATGCTGAAGCAGTTGGTGCACGATTTCTGCGTCGGACTCGAACAGCCGATGTAGAGGGGGCGTCCCCGGTTTCCAGGTGTTGTCCATGTTAAGCATGTTGATGCCAGGTACGGGATCATGGACCACCTTGAGCGGGGCAGAGCCTTGCATATTGGACTGACCGGCCAGCACCCACAGGTCGCCTACACATACGTGATCGAATTGTAGCATTTCCCCTGCACCCGTAACCCTGATGGTGTACGGTCCCCCCACGGGAATGCCCTCGATCATCACGCCGGGCTCTTCGATGGAATCGGTGATCTCGACGGGCCCTTCGAATACCGTGGCGTCGCCATCGGTAATGTGCAGCATCAGGTCGC
>PWNM01000331.1 GCA_003557825.1 Candidatus Hydrogenedentota bacterium
CCCGCCACTTAGACTATTACGCCGCAAGAACTTGCAAAGTCGTTTCCTGCGGCGTTTTTCTTTGTCCTTCCGTCGATGGTCTAAATTGGTTCCACAGGGGTTCCTGGCAGCCCAATTGCTTCAGCCAACATGAAGGATGCGCCTCGCACGCTGTCCTTGGTACAATCCCGCTCCTGCTAATACATCCTCATAAACCCATAGCCAAGGAGTCATCCGGTTGTCCCATTGTCATGATGCGTTGCTTGATGGACTGAATCCCCAACAGGCCGAGGCGGTCCGTCGCACGGAGGGACCGGTGTTGGTGCTGGCGGGCGCCGGGAGCGGCAAGACCCGAGTAATCACAACGCGCATCGCCTACCTGATTGCAACAGACAAAGCGGCGCCCAGCAGCATCCTCGCATTGACCTTCACCAACAAGGCCGCCGAGGAAATGCGCGAGCGTGTGGCCGAGGTCATCGGAAAGGAAGCCGCCGGACAGGTCGTTCTCTCTACGTTCCACTCGTTTTGCGTACGCGTGTTGCGCGCCGAGATCGAGCACCTGGGATTTCGGAGGAACTTCACCATCTCGACGGAGAGCGACACGCGGACGTTGCTGCGCCGGTGTCTGCATGACCTAACCCACGGCAAGGAGTCGTACGATCCGGCCATCTTCCTCGGAAAAATCGGCGAGGTAAAAAACGCAGGACTCGATAGGCCCAAGCCGGTGAAGGCCAAGGCAAAGACTACTGCCGCTCGGGACCGCTATGATGACCAGTTTGGCGAGGTCTTTGATCGTTATCAGTCGGCGCTGCGCGCAGCCAATGCGATGGACTTTGACGACCTGCTCATGCTCACCTTGAAATTGTGGCGTGAGCACCCCGAGGTGCGTGCTCGATATCAAAAGCAGTTCCGCTATATTCTCGTCGACGAGTACCAGGATACGAATCGCGTACAGTACGAGCTGCTGCGGATCCTGGCCGGAGACCACCGCAACCTGTGTGTGGTAGGAGATGACGACCAATCGATCTACAGTTGGCGTGGGGCCGATCTGCGCAACATTTTGAGCATCGAAAAGGACTTCCCCGAGGCCCATGTGGTGCGGCTCGAACAAAACTACCGGTCTACTGTCACCATTCTCAACGCAGCCAACCAGGTCATCGCCCACAATTCCCAGCGCCGGCCCAAGAACCTGTGGAGTGCCCTGGGCGCCGGGCGATCCCTCGATTGGTTTACCGTAGCCAACGAAGAACAAGAGGCCCGCGAAGCCGTGGGATGGCTCCGCTATATCCAAAGCAAAAGCGACGCGAAGTACAGCGATTTTGCCATTCTCTACCGGTCAAATCAGCAATCCCGTCCGTTCGAGATCGCCTTTCGCCAGGCCGAGATTCCCTATGTGGTCATTGGCGGACAGGATTTCTACGAACGCGCCGAGATCAAGGATGTGGTGTCTTATTTGAAGGTGATGGTCAATCCACGGGACGAAGCAGCGTTCCTGCGGATCGTCAACGTCCCCCGACGGGGCATCGGCGACACGACCTTGCACCGGGTCCACGATTATTGCCGGGCCCATTCCGTGGGGACCATTAAAGGACTGCGGGCGTTGCTCGACCGGGACGGCCTACCGCAAAATACCCAAGCGGGCATCCGCGAGATCCTCGACATCATCACCACCTATCGCAAGCGCTTTCGCACGCCGGGCATGTCGCTAACGGACACCATCCTTGATCTGATTGAGCGCATCGACTACCGCGGCGAAGTATTCCGATCGTGCCGTTCCGCCGATCAGTTCAAGTTCCGCTGGAGCAATGTGGAGGCTTTGCTCGATTCGATAGGCGAGTACGAAAATTCGACCTCAAGTCCCAGCTTGTCCGACTTCCTCGACCGAAGCGCATTGACGAACGACGATGATCGTTTTGCCAGAACCCAGCGCCGTCAACAGGGCGTGACCTTGATGACCATTCACAGCGCCAAAGGACTCGAATTTCCTTTCGTGTTCATCGTGGGCGTCGAAGAAGGCATCCTGCCCCATGCGAAGAGCCTCAACGACGGGGCCATTGAGGAGGAGCGCCGTTTGTTCTATGTGGCCCTGACCCGGGGACAACGGCATGTGACCCTTTTCGAGGCGGCCTCGCGTGAACGGGGCGAGAAGCGCATCCCGAGTCAGCCGAGCCGTTTTCTGTCCGAGATTCCGCCCGAACTGATGCGCCAACAAATACGAGCCGTTCGCGACATGGAAGAAGCGCCCCGCGAGCAAAAGCCTGCCTCCAAACGCCGGCGCGCCAGTCGTAAGTAAGCCAAACGCCCCCGAAGCCGAAGCTCCGGGGGCGTCGATTAACGAATCATAGAAGGATAGGGGCTATCCGATGGCCGCCGATCCAATCTCACCGGTTCGGATGCGGATGCAGTCCGCCAGATCGACAACAAATATCTTTCCGTCGCCAATCTTGCCGGTCTTCGCACCGGCGATGATGGCATCGATGGTCGGTTTCGCGTAGTCATCGTTGACGGCGATCTCGATACGAACCTTTTTCAGAAGGTTCACCTCGATGTCCACGCCGCGGTAGGACTCGTGGAACCCGCCCTGCTGCCCGCAGCCGAGGGCATTGGTGACCGACATCTTCGTCACGTCACGCTCATAGAGGGCCTGTTTAACCGCATTCAGCTTCTCGGGCTGAATATAGGCGATAATGAGTTTCATAGTGTATTCTCCTATCTGTGTCTTTTTCGTGACGTGCCGCGATTACTGAGTGACGAAGATCTGGAAGCCGGTATATGCCTCCATGCCATGCTCGCCAATGTCCAATCCCTTGAGTTCCTCGTCTTCCGAAACCCGCAGACCGACGGTGGCTTTAAGGATGGAGAACAGGATCAACCCGGCTCCAAAGGCCCAGACGAAGGCAACCAGTACGCCGACGAGCTGGATACCGATCTGGCTGATACCGCCGCCATAGAACAGACCTTCTTCGAGGGCAAACAAGCCGACCGCCAAGGTTCCCCACGCGCCACAGACGCCGTGGACACTGACCGCGCCGACCGGGTCGTCGACCTTGAGCACCCGATCGATGAAGGTCACGCTGAACACCACCAGTGCGCCGCCGATGAGCCCGATGATGAGTGCCCCAATGGGGGATACCACATCACACGGGGCGGTGATGGAAACCAAACCGGCCAAGGCTCCGTTGAAGGTCATCGACATATCTGCCTTCTTGAAGATGGCCCATGAGGTAAACATGGCTGCGACGGCGCCACCTGCTGCGGAGAGGTTGGTGGTCACGGCAATATAGCCGATCATGCCATCGCCGAAGGTCGTGCTGCCGGGGTTGAACCCAAACCATCCCAGCCATAGGATGAATACCCCGAGCGCTGCCAGGGCCATGCTATGCCCCGGAATCGCCTTGGGAGAACCATCGGGACCGTACTTGCCTTTACGGGCTCCAAGGACGATAGCCCCTGCTAGGCCGATCCAGGCCCCTACCGAATGGACCACCGTGCTGCCGGCGAAGTCCATAAAGCCCATGCCTTCGAGCCAGCCTCCGGCGTCTTCGTGCAGCAAGCTACCCCAGGCCCATGCACCAAATACCGGGTAGATGAACACGGAGATGACCGCGCTGAAGATGAGATAGCTCACGAACTTTGTCCGCTCAGCCATGGCTCCCGAAACAATCGTAGCTGCCGTAGCGGCGAACACCGTTTGGAAGATCAGGAACGTCCAGTCCCACTGGGTCTCCCAACCTTCCGAACCGATGGCTACGCCGCTGAGCAGAAAGTCCGTTGTGCCGAACCAGCCGCCCATGGCCTTCTGGCCGAACATCAGCCCAAAGCCGATAAAGAAGAACCCGATGGACCCAATCGAGAAGTCCATAATATTCTTCATCAGGATATTCACGGTGTTTTTGGACCGGGTTAGTCCCGCCTCGACCATGGCAAATCCGGCCTGCATGAACATGACCAAGAAGGCCGCCACGCTGGTCCATACCACGTTGAGGTTGGCTTGTAAGTCCTCGACTGTCATCGCCTCGTCCGCCATTGCCGGCGCTGCGCATAAAAGCGCCAACGTTAGCGCCACCCCTGTAATTCGTTTCTTGTTCATACGCTGTGCTCCTTTTGCTTAGCCCTAGTTCAGAGTCGCCTCACTGCGGACGCTCTGGCTGTCACCTTATCCGATGCGAAGTGGGTTCGTGCCGGATGTGGTCAAGCCTCCACGGACGACCGAGGTACAGCCTAGCTGCCCGGAAGGCGTTTGGCGGCATAGAGCAATTCGAATGCCAAAAACAAAGGGGGCGAGCTAACCAATTGCTATCAAGGAGGTTATCGAGCAGGACAGAAGGAAATTCCAGCTTAGATCGGAACCGCTGCTTTACAAAATTGTAGGAATTTCGCTATTGCGACACAAGGATGTAGGGTGTCAAATTGGAAGCCCGGTTTCTTCTAATCGGTTCGTGATTCGCGGTAGACTCGGGGCTCGATGCCGTATTTATCGACGCGCAATCCCATGATGCGTTCGGTGATGCCGAGTTGTTTGGCCGCTTTGGCTTTGTTTCCGCGGTTATTCTTGAGGGCCTCGATAATCAGCTCGCGTTCGAGGCTCTCCAGAGCCGAATCGAGGGTTTGCCGAATACCGGTATCGGTTGATTCGGCCGATTGCAGCGTAGGCGGCAGGTGATTTCCGTGAAGCACCTCATCATTGCTAAGCAGCACGGCCCGTTCAATGCAGTTTTCCAGCTCGCGGACGTTTCCCGGCCAATGGTAGCTGGTGAGCATGTCGATGGCCGGCGTCGAGATACGGCGGATATTCTTATGGTTGGACTTGCTGTATTTCTCGACAAAATGGTTGGCCAGGTCCAAGATGTCGGCTCGACGGTCTCGCAATGGGGGAATATGAATCGGGAATACATTGAGCCGGTAATACAGGTCTTGGCGAAACTGGTTTTCCGTCATGAGCTCTTCGATATGGCGGTTGGTTGCGGCTATGATCCGGACATTGACCTTGATGGTGTCCGTCCCGCCGACACGCTCGAATTCACGCTCCTGCAAAACGCGGAGCAAACGGACCTGCATCATGGGCGACAGGTCGCCGATCTCGTCGAGGAAGATGCTCCCGCCGTCGGCCAGCTCGAATCGGCCCTTTCGCTGGGCGATAGCATTGGTAAAGGCGCCTTTCTCGTGGCCAAACAGTTCGCTTTCAATCACCGTTTCAGGCAAAGCGGCGCAGTTGACCTTGATGAAAGGCTTCTTGGCACGCAGACTGTTGTAGTGGATGGCCTGGGCCACCAGTTCCTTCCCCACCCCGCTTTCACCCCGAATGAGGACGGTACTCTCACTCTCAGCTACCTGGGCGATGAGGTCAAACACTTCCTGCATGGCACTCGAATTGCCGATGATGTTGGCGGGGCGGAACCGGTCTTTCAGTTTAAGCTGGAGCCGTTCGTTTTCGTCGAGCAGGCGTTGACGCTCTTCGAGGGTTTCCTGGCGTAGTTTGACCGCCTGGGCGATCATCGACGCAATGATCGATAGCAACCGAAGATCCTCATCCAGGCTTTCCGTATCCCGGAACAACCGATCGACGCTCAACGCGCCGCACGTCTCCGTGCCCATCTTGATGGGGACGCACACAAAAGAAATATCTTCGCGGGAAGCATCGCCACGAGCTCCTGTACGGTCCAAAAAACGGGGTTCCTCCGAAATGCGAGGGACAACCATGGGCTTGCCCGATTGGACGACCCGGCCAATGATGCCCTCTCCCGGTCTATACCTGCCCCGTTCCTGCTGTGAAGCGGAAAGGCCATGGGCTGCCTCGATGATGATATCGCCGGTCTGGCGGTTGAGCAGCGTCAATGTTCCACGAACCATGCCCGTATGCTTGGCAATGGCATCCAGTACCGGCCCAACAGCGTCGCGCAGTTCCATGCTGCTGTCCAACACCTGACTAATCTCGAAAAGCAGGGCGAGTTCCGATACCTCATCGCGTACGGCCGAGGTGATGAAAGGGTCATTCATTGCAAAGGGAGTCCCGGTAGTTTTTTTACCCAAAATACTGCCCGCGGCGTATGCCCGACGCCGTAAAGCTACTTAAATGTAGGAAAAATGGAACCAATTTGTCAAATGGAGGAACGATTTAGGTTCCCACTTCAATAGCCACTCGCGACCAGGTATTGCGATGGAATACGATATAGGTGATAAAAAACCGGCTCATATGGCTCATTAAAATGGCGGTCCATACGGTGTTGGTGGTGAAGACATCGAAGAGAATGAAGAGTTGGCAGGCTCCCAGCAATACGCCAATCTGAGTGATTAGAGCGATGACCATGGGCTTGACCGTATCCCCTGCCCCCACAAGGCCGCCGGTAAAGGCCAACGCGCTGGACAAGAACATTCCGGAGAAAGCGAGGTAGCGAAGCAGGCTTACCCCAAAGCCGAAAACAGGCTCTTCGGTAGCGTTGAATAGCCCCATAAGCCAGCCTGGCAATCCCCAATAAAGCAATCCCATCAGAAATGCCCAGCCAAATCCCAACGACGCGGCCACATAGATACTTTGTTTGCCCCGGGCTAAATTTCCTGCGCCGATGTTCTGGCCCATGATGGTACCCGCCGCATTGCGCAGTGCCCACGAAGGCCAGGCCACAAAGGAAAAGAGCTGGGAATAGCAGATGGTGAAGGCTGCTTGAGCCGACGCGCTGTTCTCGAGCATGCCGATGTAGCGAAGCAGCATGACGCCCCCGATGTTGAGTAACACAGCCTGTAATCCGGATGGAATTCCGATACGGGCCACGACTTTCAGTATGACGGGATCGAGCATCAATGTGAACCGAGGAGGAGGGGCGATGATCGTTTTGTTCCGGAGTATCAGGCTGGCGGCGATTATGACGCTGAGGACGGGAGCCATGCAGGTGGCGACTGCCGCGCCATTGGCCCCCAACGCGGGAAAAGGCCCTGCGCCGGTAATCAGGATAATGCTAAGTATCACGTTCAGCGCAGTCGTTAATGCCCCCAACACCAACGGGGTTCGGGGATCGCCCGATGATTGCATTGCTCCGGTGAGCATAAACATCAGAAAGATCGGCGATCCCCCTACGAACAGGATACGGATATAGGATGTGGCATAGTCGGCCACCATCGGAGCGGGTCGGATGGCCTCGATAAGGTACGGCGAAATGACGTAACCCAACGGCCCTGCGACAAACAGGAGCACATATATGCTGCAGAGGAACGTTTGATAGGCGACCTGACTCATAGTCTCTCGGTCGCGCCGCCCCGCGTAACGTGCCACAAGGACGTTCATGCCGTGGTACAGGGACGAGATGAACACCACGAAGACGAGAAACACCTGCCAGGCCACGCCAATCCCCGCGTTGGCGGCATTCTCGGGCGACACGACATAACGCCCGACCAGCACGTGGTCCACGAACCCATGGACGCCGTTGATCATGTTGAGCGTCACGATCGGCCAAAGAATCTTCCAGACCGACCGCAAGATACTACCGGATATCAGTTCATCATCAAAAGGCTTCATCGGGACATGTCATCTTCGCCAGGAAGGTTTCCTTCAACGGCATGACTATAGCATGATCATTACAGGAAGGGAGAAAAAGCGTCGAGCATGCGCTGGGAAACCATAGAAAAAGGGAACCCCGTCGAGAGAGTTACCTGGTTTGAGTACGCTTCGTCGCGTAGCATCTCGGTCCATTTGCGGGACCATCGCTAGACTCTCTCGTACGGCGTTCCCACCGTTAGCCTTATTCTACCACGCCTTCCGTCGATACGCAAGGGGTTGAAGCAGAAAAAAGCGAAGCCGTGGCAAGTTTACCCGCGCATAACAAAACGCTATACTCATATCCATGGCCAATCTGCTGACATGCCTCATATTGATGGTGACGGCGCAAAACTCGGAACCGCCCAGCAGCACCTATATCTTTCAGCTTCAGGACGGTCGCGAGTACTACGTCCGGTCCTATCGGGAAGAACGCAACAGCCGGGGGCAATTGTTGTATATAATCGAGACGGACGAACCTTGGCGGCCCACCACGCGGACCATTCGCGCCTCGGACCTCGCGCCGGGGTATCCCGTTCGGGAGCTGCCGAATGCGCGGCAACAACGGATCGAGCAGGGATGGGCCGAACGAGGCTACCAACTGGTGACCTTGCCGTCGGGCGAGCGCCGTCCTATCCCCCAGAGCGAGTATGAACTGGCCGAACGAGCGCGACAATGGGCCTTAGCGGTGGACGCCTACATTGAGGAACAGGATCGAGGAGGTGATCCGGACCCGCCCGATGTCCCTGTCGACGAAACCCAACTGGCTCCATCGGAGGCGTCGGACCCGACCAACCATTCGGACGCGGGACGATGGCTCCTCGCCGCGACCATCGTCGCCGTGGCGGCTGTACTGATTGGGGTGCTGTTCAAGACACTGATTCTGGCCTGATCAGGCATGATTGGGTCGCATCCTGCTGACCTCGAACGCATGGAGCGGTTTCTCTCGACCTTTGACGGTGACGGTGCCGATAGGCTTGGCTTCGACAAGGAACTGCACCTTCTCGTAGGTCGTCTCACAGATGAGCACTTGGCGCGGCCCGGCCATGGCGCAAAGCCGATGGGCAATATTGACCCGATCCCCCACTACCGTAAATTCCATTCGTTGGGGCGAGCCGATGCGGCCGGCCACGGCCTCGCCGGTGGCAATTCCGATGCCCATGTCGAAACGTGCCCGACCCGTACGAGCCCGTTCATCGTTGAGGATGCGATTGGCATCAAGCATGGCCAAGGCGCACCGGATAGCCCGTTCGGGGTCATCGGGCCGGGTCAAGGGCGCGCCGAACACCGCCATGATCTCATCGCCGACGAACTTGTCAAGGGTTCCCTGAGCCTGGAAGATGACCTCCACCATGGCGGTAAAGTGCCCGTTGAGCAGCTCGACCAATTCGGGCGGAGCCATCCGCTCGGCGATACGGGTAAAGCCCCGAATATCGCCGAACAAGGTGGTCACCTGTTGCTTCGAGACGCCCAGGGCGATGCTGGTCTGCTCCCGCAGGACGGCCTCGACGATGGCGGGCGACAAGAACCTGCTTAGATTGGCCCGGCGGCGTTCCGCTGCGAGCATCCGATCGTAGAGACGCACGTTTTCAATGGCCAACGCGGACTGGGCGGCAAGGGACGCAAACAGTTCAAGGTCCTCTTCGCCAAAGGTATGATCCCGTCGTCGGGTATCCACATAGACGGCGCCGAGGATCCGCCCCTCGACGATCAGCGGCACGCACATCACGCTGTTGATGGCTTGGGCGATGATGCTATCGCTCGATTCCGGCGTATCGCCCGGGCGCAACAGCACGGGCTCTCCCGAGTCGGCCGCCCGCTGGGCCAAGGTCATACTCGGCGAACCTTCATGGAGGTCCTTGCCCATTTCCCGGGCCATGTGGACCCGAAGCGCCCCGTCTTTGTCGTCGCGCAGGACGATGAACCCACGATCGGCCGCGAGGACATCCATCGCCGTGTCGAGAGCGGCGGCTAAGCGGGTGGAAAGATCGGCGTTGCTCGTTATGAGCCGGCTCACCTGATTGCTGGCGCGGAATAAGGCCGCCATGCGACGATAGGCCCGGCCCATGGCCACCAGGTTTTCCCTGGATGTGGGCGTGCTCTGCACCGGCCGCGCGGGAGTATCGTCTCGGGTTTCCGTCACAATCGAGGCTATCTCGTGGCCCACGCGGTTCATGTCGG
>PWNM01000025.1 GCA_003557825.1 Candidatus Hydrogenedentota bacterium
TCTTCGATGCAGGCCACATTAACATGACAAGGGAGGAGCGACTTGGCAGTTACTGCTTGACGAAGGGGGCGAAAAAAGTGAGATAGCGCCGTAATCTCCAGCTTGGGAAGCGAATCATCAGCGGTTCGAAGCATCAGGGCCACCGTATCTCCCTCAATGGTCGGCAGCCACACGCCGTCCGGGTCGTCATCCTCACGACGATAGGGGCCGAAAGCTCGTGGATGATCCGGATCAACGCACCACAGCTCGTCGGAATCTCCCAGACCATCCAAGCGCACCTGCACTCGCAGGGCCAGGGCATCGGTTGATTTCACTGCGCCCATGTAGATATTCCGCGACCCGTCTGCCGGGGCAGGGGCGAACACCTCTCCGGCATCTACCTCGACAGAATACCCCGAAGCCACGGCCAAGGCCCCGCCTTTGGGGGGATTTAGGCGTTCGAGAGTGCTGTTATCGCCGGCAAACATGTCGAATTCGACGGGCGACGGCGCCTCTTCGAGGTGTGCTTTAAGGGTACCAGGGTCAATAGGATGCAACAGCGTATCGAGCATGTTCCGTACTCGAATAGGCGGAACGGTGGCATGATCGGTTTCCACAACTCCGGCATGACCGACCATGGTAATTGGGATCAGCACCGCCAAAAGGTATCCCAGGCGTGATGACATTCGTGTTCTCCTGTCTAATAGGAAGCATCGCAAACCAGCGTGCTCTTGGTATTTTTCCTCCCTATTCTAACACTTATGCGGGGCAAAACGGTCTTTGTGCGATCTATCACGGAATCCCGATTCGACACGGCGTGTTTCGACAAGTACACTGACGTGGGTTTTCCACAGTCTATTCAGCCCAACAGGAGACGTTTTTCAATGACCCATTCCGAATCGGATCCGCTTTGGCAGACCATTCGCGAGGAGGCCGAAGCAGACGCTCAGCAAGAGCCGATGCTCGCGAACTTCCTCTATGGTTGCGTACTCAACCATGATACGTTGGAGGATGCCCTGAGCTTTTTACTGGCATCCAAGCTAGAGAGTACCACCATTCCGGCTCTGTCGCTTCGTGACCTTATCGACAATGCCTTGCACGATGACCTTTCCATCGGAGAGGCGGTTCGTGCCGACATCCAGGCGGTCTGCACCCGCGATCCCGCCTGCCGGGGGTATTCGGTATCCCTTTTGTTTTTCAAAGGGTTCCATGCGCTCCAGGCCTTCCGTGTGGCCCATCATTATTGGACTCGTGGACGGGAGCCTCTGGCTATGTATCTGCAAAGCTGCATATCGCAAGTCTTCTCCGTGGATATCCATCCGGCGGCGCGCATCGGCAAAGGGATCCTGTTCGACCATGCTACGGGTATCGTCATCGGCGAAACTGCTGTGGTCGAGGACAACGTCTCGATGCTTCATGAGGTAACCCTTGGGGGAACGGGTAAAGAGTCCGGCGACCGTCATCCCAAAGTGCGCCACGGAGTGCTAATCGGAGCAGGCGCGAAGATACTGGGCAATGTTGAAATCGGGGCTGGAGCCAAAGTGGGCGCAGGCAGCGTGGTGCTTAATGCCGTGCCGCCCCATACCACCGTGGCAGGGGTTCCGGCACGAATCGTCGGCCGCGAGCGCAGCGAAGAACCGGCGCTCGAGATGGATCATCGCATTGCACAGAACAACAACCGGGGATAAACGTGTTCGTCATGATTTCCGGGCGGCGAGAATCAAGCACTGGTTGCGCCTGAGAGCATGTCGATCGAATACTGAGCCTTTAACTATCAAGTTAAAACAGGGGGAGCACAGGCCATGAAACACATATGGTTGATCATTGAGGGCGGGGACATCGCCATTGAACGGCAGCAACTGATCGACGAAGGTCGCGACATCGCCTCGGTATCCGATGCTCTTTCCGAATTGGAACAGGCGGATCCGGGAGCCAATCCGGCCAAACAACGTGAGGCCGAAGCCTTGCTCGATGCGACAGCCACCCTACCTATGCGAAGCGATTGCCCCTATGAGGAGCCAAATGAGCTAGATGCCATCCTCGAACAACGCAACAAAGACCTGCATAGTGCTCCCGTTTCACCGCCTCCAGATGAAGCCTTGCAGGAGAAGCTCCTGGGCGCATGGCAAGGGCGGTGCAGCGGTTGTCTGCTGGGTAAGCCCGTCGAAGGGTGGCGCTCCGAAGCCATGTGGGGTTATTTGCGGGACTTGGGCCGATTTCCACTGAACAGCTATTTCCGTTCGGATGCGCCCGAAGCAGTCGTTCAGAAGCATGGGGTGCATATTGCCGCAAGTTGCGTAGATAAGGTCGACTGCATGCCGGAGGACGATGACACGAACTATACCGTCCTCGCGTTAAAATTACTGCGTGAGCACGGCCCTGACTTCACCACACTGGATGTGGCCAATGCATGGCTCGCCAACCTGCCGATTCTGCATACCTGCACGGCCGAACGCGTGGCCTATCGGAATTTGGCGCTGTTGGTTCCTCCGCCGGAGTCGGCCCGTCGTCGCAATCCATACCGCGAATGGATCGGAGCCCAGATCCGAGCGGACGCCTATGGCTATGTGGTGCCCGGCGATCCGGAGCAAGCGGCCAAGATGGCCTGGCGCGATGCCTGTGTGAGCCATGTGAAGAACGGCATCTACGGCGCCATGTGGGTAGCAGCCATGACCGCTGCGGCAGCCGTCGAGTCCTCCCCCGAAACAGTAATACGAGCCGGC
The DNA here is from genome assembly GCA_003557825.1 of Candidatus Hydrogenedentota bacterium. Taxonomy (GTDB): domain Bacteria; phylum Hydrogenedentota; class Hydrogenedentia; order Hydrogenedentales; family SLHB01; genus PWNM01. The sequence goes on from PWNM01000025.1 coordinate 2,703, forward strand.
CTGGGGCAGATCCCCGTCCGAAGCCGGTTGTCGGAAGCCATCACCGATGTGTTGGCTTGGCGCGATGAGGGTATCGACGCCGAGCAGGCCATTGCCCGGGTCCATGAGCGATGGGACGAGCACAATCCCCATCACTGGTGCCACACCATTAGCAACGCTCAAATCGTCGCCCTTGGATTACTCTGGGGGGAAGCAAACTTTGCCCGTTCGATTTGCCTGGCCGTGCAGGCCTGTTTTGACACCGATTGCAACGGCGCAACAGTAGGCTCGATTGTGGGCATGATGCTCGGGACCAAACGCCTTCCGGAGGAATGGATCGCTCCGTTGAACGACACTTTGATTACGGGCGTCGCAGACTACAGTGAAGTACGAATATCGGATTTGGCCCGGGAGACATTCGCCTTGGTCAATTCGTTTGCTTCGGTAGACCGTACCTAATTGAACTCCTCGGGCAATGAAGTCCATCGTCGTTTTTCCATTGCTTTACCGACCGCTTGCGGGGTATACTTGCTTCTGCTTTCAAGGCTTGTATCTAGGCATTTTACACCAGATCCGGAAACAATTTTCTTGAAAACAAGCTTGGATAATCGTGTTTTTCTTAATGTATCGTTAGTAAAGGAAATAGGTTTTTATGATCATTGTAATGGAAACTCGCGACAAAAAAGATATCGATCGCGTGGTTGCGAAAATAGAGGAATTCGGATATAAGGCGCACATTATCTGGGGCGTCGAACGTACCGTCATCGGGGCGGTCGGCGACGAGCGCACGAAAGGCCGCTTGCTCTCCCTCGAGTCGCTGCCGGGGGTCGAGAAGGTCGTGCCCATTCTCAAGCCATTCAAACTGGCCGGTCGCGAACTCATCTCCGAAGATAGCGTCTTCAGGGTAGGCGACGCCCAGATAGGAGGGGACCGCTTATTCATTGTAGCGGGCCCTTGTTCGGTCGAGAACCGGGAGCAGATTCTCGAAACCGCCAGAATCGTAAAGGACGGCGGCGGAACCGCCTTACGAGGGGGGGCCTATAAGCCTCGAACGTCGCCGTATAGTTTCCAGGGACTCGAGGAAGAGGGGTTGCATCTGCTTCAGGAAGCTCGGGAAGCAACGGGCCTTCCGATTGTTACAGAAGTTTTGACTCCGGATCAGGTGGGGCTGGTCGAAGAGCATGCCGACATCCTGCAGATTGGCGCCCGTAACATGCAAAATTACGCTTTGCTGAAGGCGGTAGGAAAAACCTCCAAGCCAATCGTCCTGAAACGGGGCATGATGTCTACTATAAACGAGTTGCTTATGTCGGCGGAATATGTCATGTCCGAGGGCAATAAACAGGTTATCTTGTGCGAACGGGGTATCCGAACGTTTGAGACGGAGACCCGTAATACCTTGGACCTAAGCGCCGTACCCGTGCTCAAGAAGTTATCTCATCTACCCGTGATGGTCGACCCGAGCCACGGTACGGGGCACTGGGATTTGGTGATTCCCATGGCCAAAGCGGCCGTTGCGGCCGGCGCCGATGGGCTCATGGTGGAGGTCCATCCTCGGCCAGAAGAGGCCTATTCCGATGGGGCCCAATCGCTTAAGCCGGCCCGTTTTCGCCAGATGATTGAAGAGCTCAAACCGCTGATGTCGATCGTCGGGAAAACGTTGCAGGAGATTCCATGACCAACGAATCACTCGAGCATGATGAGGGACTCGAGCCGGTTGAAAGCCTAGGCCGTGAGGAAACCAAGCGTACCCTGCACGCGCTGCTGTTCGTGAGTGACAAGCCGTTGAGCGCGGAACGATTGGCCCAAGCGCTTGGGGATATGGACCAGGAAATGGTCACTACACTGCTCGATGAACTACGAGCAGAGTTAACCAGCAACGGCTATCCCTACCGTCTCCGGGAGATCGCCGGGGGGTACCAGCTGGCGACGGAATCGGACTTTGCCCCTTATATTCGGCGCTTGTTTCAGATCAAAAAGAAAAACCGGCTCTCGAAGGCGGTCCTTGAGACTCTCGCCATTGTGGCCTATAAACAGCCTTGTACCCGTACGCAGGTTGAAGAAATCCGCGGCGTTAGCGTGTCTCATGCCTTTGATATTCTGCAGGAAAAGCGGTTGATTAAGGTTTCCGGCGTGGCCGAGCTTCCCGGTAGACCCAAACTATTTCGGACGACAGACGAGTTTTTGGCTCATTTCGGGATCAAGAGCCTCAAAGAATTGCCTTCGATCGAGGAACTGCGTGAAAGCCTTTAACTGGACTTGTGGGCTGGGAACACTCGTATTACCGGCATGATACGTCTTCAAAAATATCTTGCCCAATGCGGCGTGGCGTCTCGGCGTCAATCGGAACGATTTATTGTTGCGGGCCGCGTGTGCGTTAATGGCTCAGTAGCGCAGCTCGGTGACAGCATTGATCCTCAAGAGGATACGGTCACCGTAGATGGTGAGCCGTTGCAAAAAGACCGGAAAGTCTATCTCCTTTTGAACAAGCCGTGCGGTGTCATTACGACGCTCAAAGATACCCATCGTCGGAGGACCGTAATTGATTGTCTTACCGGCATGACCGAACGCGTCTTTCCCGTAGGTCGGCTGGACTACGATGTGGAAGGCGCGCTCATTCTTACCAACGACGGCGAGCTGGCTTTTCGATTGACCCATCCATCCTACCAAATTGACAAAGTGTATCTGACCCGCGTCGAGGGACACATGGAGCCGGATACGGCGCGAATGCTATCGAATGGGGTCCTACTCGAAGATGGGCGCACCGCTCCTGCCGAGGTCGTCATTCTGCAACACAACAGCAGCTCATCTTTTATTCGCCTCACCATCCACGAAGGGCGAAAACGCGAGGTGAAACGGATGTGCGCGAAAGTGGGCCATCCCGTGCGCGAACTCAAACGGCTCTCCATCGGGGGCATCACGATCAACGGACTCGAGCCGGGCGCTTGGCGGCATCTTCAACCCGACGAGCTGCAGAACCTCCGACGTCAAACGGGACTGTAGCTCCGTTCCATTCTTCCAGTCGTGTTGGCGCTTCAATCCCCTTCGACGCGGCATGCATGGCGCATACCACGTAGCGATACAGCCAACGCCTCCGCTCAGTTCTCCGTCTGACGATTCAGCTCATCGATCTTGCGCAACAGCATGAAGGTGAAGTGGTCGACAAACCGAATCCGGTCGCCATCATCCGATGCCATCACGTTGTCGATTACATTTTTATGCCAGGTCGGAGTCCGCAGTATGGTCCGGGCACATCGGAAACGGGGAAGATCCTCGCCGAGCATATCGCGGATCATGGTGGCGGCACGCTCCTCGCTTTCACTGTGAAGGTAAATGTTTACCCGGGCTAACGGCATCGTATCCTGATGCAACCCCCGAGGCGGATCCCCTTGCGTGAACAGGCCTTCCTGGGAGAATTCCATATATCGATCCAAGCCTTTATCGCCCATGAACGGACTGAATCCGTCGATGACAAAACCGGTGATGGTCAGATCGAATTTCTCATAATTCCGTTTACAGTACTCCACCCAGCAATCCCATCCATCGGGATGACCTTCTCCCCGGTTCTCTGCCGTGAGCATGCCGGGATTGAGATATCCAGCGCCACTGTCTCCGGCCACAAACCAATCGTTGGGACCCTGATTGGTCCGCACATAGTGCAGCGCATGGGGGGCTCGGCGGTCCAGGTTCGGGTTGAACGCCCATCCCATGGGAATATCATGACGGGCTGGATCGGCCCAGAGCCGGGGAACCATTCTGTTTAGCCACGCGGCGCTATCATAATCGCCCATATAGAAGGTGACATACATGTACGGCGCAACCTGACCGTCATCGTCGATAAATCCTTGCGCGCGAAGATCGGCTTCCGTTGGTCGCTCATTCTGCTCATATCGTTCCTCTGTAGGGTGATGCTGATAGAACGACGCATTGGCCAGTCCGGACAACCCAATGGCATCGGCATCGATCACAGCGTTATACATGGAACCAAGACGCACCAGATCCCATTCAGCCGGCACGCCGCCATGTTGACTTCCGCCCGGCGCGCTGCTTGTGTATTTCCAGGCCCATGGGGTGAAACCGCCGATATGCGTAATACCAGAACCCCGCTGTGAATAGATGGTGTCCAATATCTGTATAAAAACACCCCGATCCGCTCCCAGTGGTTGTTCCGGATCATCGTTGGGCGCTTCATCTTCATGAACACTCAGATCGAAGAAGAACGCCCGTTGGGAAATGAAGAAATCGTGATTGGTAACCGTGTTATTGTCTAATGCACTACGCTTGGGATGTTCGAGCCAAAAGGTGTCGAGATAGAAGGCCAGGAACTCATCGCTCACCTTACCGGGATTCATGTAGCGCTGTTTGAGCCATAGATAGGCATCCGCTTTTGCGCTCCCCGTAGAGGGAATGGCCGGCTCGGTTCGCGGTATGGGTTCCCCTTTAATGCCGGAGAACATGGGACTTCCGTCGTCGTTGAAGAGGCGAAATTCATCATCAATACCGACATCCAAAGCCATAACGCGCTGATAAACGGAATTCGGATTTTCATCATATCGGAGGCATATCCGGTTTTCGACACCGGCGATGGTACTGGCGAGATTGGACGTAGCCCATAGGTTTTCATGGTGGGTTACATACCCGTAGATGGAGCCGGCAAACGTTTCAACCAGTTCCTCAACCGAGCCGATGGTCTCGACGGGCCGACCTTCGAGCCATTCCCCGTCGCTCCGCAGGTGATCGAACCAGAAATCATCGAACTCCGGCTGAAAGCGCAGGAACAGCACGGGTGCTTCCCGGTTCACAATCCCCTGAACTGAGGCAGCAAGATGAGCGACATCCCACGCCTCGCGGGTTTGGGCAGGATCATCCCGATCCAGATCATGCAAATAGCTGATGTCAAAACGGTAAATCGTACCTTCATGCATCATGGTTGTTTCTTCCCCCGGCGTCGCCGCCTGACCAAAGGCGATAGCCACATAGGTCATGCCTACAATAAAGACCAACATCCCGAATGTAGCTCGGTTCCTATTTACGTGTAGTTCCACGGTCATCTCTCCATTCCATTCAATGCCCAAGTCTTATCGATAAGAAGCGTACCTTATCTGCACAGACCATTCAACCTCGTTGGTGCTTGGTTCAACGGCGCGAATTGGACGATGGCGATATTGGCATAGTAGAAAAACGTTGCATCGTCCTTTTGCCACTTCCTGGCAACATGGTACACATACTTATGACCCACTGCTTGTCTTGACTACGTGCCCTCATGTCGGTAGGCTGGCAATGCATTGGGTTCAACAGATGGAGGTATGGGTATGTTGACAATTCTGTTTATGATGACGTGTTCCGCTGTCGACGGCGTGCTTGTTCCCGAGGAGCCGGAGCGGTTTCTACTCGAACCGGGCGTGGAGGTGGAGCTGGCCTGGCAGGCTATGGGGCTATTTCCCGAGGAGGCCGTTTCGGCGCAGATTATCGACTATGCCGGCGATGTCGTTCAAGAGCTGAATGCAACAGTAGATGGTAGCCGCGTTGTTCTGCGTTTTACCCCACAGCGGGGGTATGTCGACATCCGCTTTCCGGACCTCGAACAAACCTTTGGCATTGTAGCGCTTGATGCGGCGCCCGAACCTCGCGACCGGTTTTTTGGCATTGATGCGGCTATGTCATGGCTGGTGCAGAGCGATGCCGAACGAGCTTCCATCATGAAGATGACGGATTGGCTTGGCATCACGATTGTTCGGGAACGGATCAACTGGTCGGCTATCGAGCCTGTGCGGGGCCAGTTCAACTGGGAAACGGCTCACCGCTATGAGACCTTTCGGAGGGATCTCGCGGATCATGGGCTCGAAGTCCTCGATGTGTTTCATGATGCGCCGGTCTGGGCCGGACGGACGGAGAAAAACCCCTATCCGAATGATCTGCTGGCCGCCGCGGCATCGTGGCAACAGATTGGTGATCGCTGGGGAGCCATGTGGGGCGGAATCGAGATTTGGAACGAGCCGGATATCCATTTCGGCGGCGACCTGCCGGCCGACCAGTATGTCGCCGTTGCCAAGGCTGCGGCCAATGGCTTGCTGGCATCAAATTACGACGGTCCCATCGTACAGGGTGTGTTCACCCATCTCGTGTCGCGGTCCGTACTGGATCCATTCGCGGATAGCGGCTTGCTTGATGCGGGGCACATCATGTCGTTTCACGATTACCGTTCGGTCGGTGCGATTGAGGAATTGACCGTTCTATTCCGTGACTGGCTGGATGAGTATAACCATCCACGAATGCCGCTGTGGATTTCGGAATGCGGCTGGCCCTGGGATCGAGGACCCGGCCGACCTCCGCACGATCAAGATGCCGAGAGTGCTCATATCAGCATCGGCAAGGTTATCGAAGCACGGGCCGTAGGCATCGAACGGCATTTCCCCTTTGTGCTGCCTTTCTACGAGGAAAACGACAAGAATTTCGGCATGCTGGCGCGAGATGTGACGCCGTTGCGGGCTTTTGGGGCCTATGCACAGGCTATCCGGGCGCTTTCGAATCACCGGTATGTCGGAGATTGGGTGGACGGCCAAATGGAGCATGTTCGAACGCCCGTATTCGTTCACGGCGAGGACGCCGTTCTTGTGATCGTCGCCGAACGAGAAGGGGCTCAGTTTATGCTCGATGGAGCGATAGTCCCGCGGGCAGTCGCGGGAATCGATGGACGGGAACTCGTATTGGCGTCCAATGGGGCGGTTTCCCTGCACGACGGCATTGCCTACCTTCATGTTGCCGCGGAAGATATTGAAGCGTATCTCGACGACGATACGGCTACCGCCCGGTTGTTCCAGCTGGGCGACGAGCCTGAGCCGGGCGAGCCGAGCTTTTTCCCCGTCGTCCTTCAGCACCTCCCGGATTTGGATGTCGTGGGGGCTACCAGCCGCCGATATCATGTGGATGAAGCCGGCAAAGATCATCGGTTGTCCCTGCGTATCAATAACTTTGATGATGCACCGCGCCA
>PWNM01000145.1 GCA_003557825.1 Candidatus Hydrogenedentota bacterium
CATGGGGCGGTTCGGGATACCGAACGAGGAAATGGAGCACACCACACCAACCGGAGGGAAACATTCCTATGGCGAAGAAGCTACGTATTGGATTCATCGGCGCAGGGGGCATCGCTATTGGGCACTATCTACGCCTGCATGAGACCAAAAAGGCGGAAGTCGTCGCACTAAACGAGCCGAGTGAGCAGTCTCTCACCCGGTTCTATCAGCATTGTGCCGGCTCCGAATCATTGCCGGTCTATGACGATTACAAAGAGATGCTCGCGAACGAAAAGCTGGATGGCGTTGTCATTCAAAGTCCCCACACGGTGCATTTCGAGCAAATCATGGCCAGTCTTGACCAGGGACTGCATGTATTGACCGAAAAGCCAATGGTATGCACTATCAAGCATGCCCACAAGGTCATTGAAAAAGCCAAAACCGCCGATCGGGTGCTCATGATCTCCTATCAACGGCATTTCGATCCGCAATTCCGCTATATGCGCGAACAAATTCAAAAAGGTAAGCTAGGGGTAGTGCAATACGTTCAAGCGCTTCAGTCCCAGGAGTGGTTGCGTGCGGTCAAGGGAACCTGGCGGCAGCAAATAGCGCAATCGGGCGGCGGCCAGTTGAACGATTCGGGCAGCCATCTGGTGGATATCATCATGTGGGTTACGGGAATGACGGTGAGCGAGGTCTTCGCCAAATCCGATAACTTCGACACGGAAGTGGATATCAACAGCACCTTGACCATGAGTTTCGAAAACGGCGCTCTGGGTAGCATGTCCATCATCGGAAATGCCCCGTCGTGGTACGAAGACCACAGTATCGTAGGGAGCGAAGGGGCCTTCTATTTGCGCCAGGGTATCGGCCTCATTCAGCTCGACGCCGGGGGCAAGCCGGTTTCCGTCAAGTTGCCCAATTACAAGAAAAACCCAGATTCTAACTTTGTTGATGCCATTCTGGGTAAAGATGAACCGCAAACCCCGCCCGAATGCGGCCTTCGTACCATCGAGGTGACCGAAGCAGCCTGGAAGTCGGCGGCAAGCGGCAAACCGGTTCGGGTGTCGAAAACAAAATAGCCGATGCGTCCGGCACGGTGTCATCTTTTGGGGATGTCGAATGGTTAATAAGGACGAACAGGTACGGGGAATCGACCGAAGGATCCAACGATGATGCCGATTATCGCGCTCGTGTGTCAGTTTATCGTGAGTGCAGCGCTTCCGGGCGCTGATTATTATCTGGAAGGACAAGAACACCACCGAAGCGGGCGTCATGGCGATGCCATCGAGTCGTTTCGCGCCTCTGCTGAGGCGGGCGGTCCTCTGGCGGAATATGCCCAGGTGCGAATGGCCATGAGCCGGGCAACCGGCGGCGATCGCGCCGGGGGGCAGGCTGCCCTCCATCGTTATATCGAGTCCGCCCCGGATGGACCCTGGAAGCTCATGGCCAAGGCCGAACTGGCCATGATGCTGCATAGAGATAAAAGCCATCCCGAAGCGGCATGGTTTTTCAGGCCTGTGGTGTCGGTTGATCCCCAGCCCTCGTGGCTGAATTCATATCGATGGGCTGCTGCCAATTCGGAGGTCATGCAGCTTCCTACGATGGCCCAAGGGTACGAACGATTCGCCGAATTTGCGCTCCGGGGCCGATTCCGTAGCGAACGGCGGGATGCGGCAATCCAGCTTTCGCGATCGCCCGATTTCGAATACGGTCTCGTCGCCATTGAGGCCTTACTTGATAACAACGCCGCCCGTGACGCGGCAACGCCATTGACCCGCTTTCGGCCGCTGGTTCCTCCCTCCGACGAGAACCAGGCTCGGCTGTTGTATCTCCACGGGCGGTATCTCCTTGATACCGATAACCGAGACGAGGGGCGCGAAACGTTGCGAGACGCCGCCGCCCGGGCGCCCGATTCGGTCTGGGCACGTCGGGCGCGGATGTATCTGGTCCGCAGTCTAATCGCGGGCGGCAATCGGCAGGCTCCCGAAGCGCTCGAAGCGTTCCTGCGCGATTTCGGCGACACCGAAGAAGGAGGAGATCTGCTGTGGTGGCTTGGGAACCGATTGGCGGACGATGGGAGAACTGCCGAAGCCGCCGCGGAGTTTCAACGTCTTGCCGAGCTTAACCCAACCCATGCCCGCGCCGATCGGGGACTTTTTCTGGCTGCGGAAGGATTCCGCGAGGCCGGAAACCACCGGGAAGCCGGTCGGTTCTACGACCTGTTAACAACGCGCTACCCGCGGAGTCGCTGGACGCCCGAAGCGGCCTATCGCCGTGGCCAACAATACCTTGCGGCGGGTTCACGAGACGAGGCCATCGAATCTTTCCGCATTGCCGCCTATGGACCAATTGGCGATTTTTATGTTCATCGCGCCCTCGACCGGCTGGCGGAAAAAGGACAAGATGACGGACGAGCAGGAGCCAATCTGCGCGCAGCGGGGTCCGGCTCCCTGGTGCGGCCTGTTAAGCTGAACATCGAATCTCCCACCTTGCCCAATCCCAGTCAACCCTGGAAGGAACGGGTCATCTTCTTCGGCATGCATGGCCTTGAAGAAGCCGAGTGGGAAGCGCTTTATCAGGGGCAGAATCTGCGAAACGCATCCAACGCCCACACCACCTTGGTGACGTTGGGTATGGCGGGCGTCGGAGGCACGGCCATGGAGTTCGCTCGGTCGCTCCAATTTGGGGAGAACGAATATGGGCAACACCGTCCCGAGCGGTTGCTCATCGAGTTCCCAAAGGCCTATTGGAATGAGTTTGTCGCCATGGGCCGGGATACCGGGCTGGATCCCTATTTTCTGCTCGGGCTGGCCAAACAAGAAAGCTTGTTCCGCGCACGGGCAGTGTCCTCGGCAGGCGCGACGGGCGTCATGCAGCTTATGCCGACCACTGCGGACTGGATGGTTGATGTCGAGTCGGCGATCACACGGCAGCACGTTGCCAACCTGATGCATCCAAGCAATTCGATTCGACTCGGATCACACTACATGAAACGCCAGGTCAACACAAATAACGGCAACTTGGTGTTCGCCGCCTGCGCCTACAATGCGGGGTCCGGCAATCTGAGACGATGGCTACGCGAGATTCCCAGCGACGACCTCGATGCATTTATCGACCGGATCCCTTTTAGCGAAACCCGCAATTTCGTCAAGCGCGTACTCGGGAATTACGCGGCCTACCGATCCCTCTACGCACCGGAGGACTGAGCGGGGCGCTAGAATTTCAGGCTGTATTGCAGGGTGACCCCGTGTTGATCGATGCTCATACGCGTACCCGCGCCTCCTCGCGAGAACAAATCACCCGTACCCCGTTCTGTTTTGGTTTTCCGAAAGGCATGGACATAGGCCAGATGAAATTCCTGACGAGGGGTGATACGGAAGGAGGCGCCCGCCGAGGCATGGGTTTCCGTGATGGCGGGAAAGAGCACGTTCGAGAAGATCGCCTCCGAAGGAACGGGCGTCCGTCCGTAGGAGAAGCCGGTCCGCAGTGTCCAACGGCGCGAGATATCGTAGGCGAGGCCGGTTTTGAAGATATGTTGGTCCCTCCAGCTAAGACCCCCTTGTACCGTTTTTCTGGCTATCTGGGAAACGCTGGACCACCGGATAAACTTGTAGTCAAACAGGAATTCCCATTTGTCCGCAGGTCGATAGGCGATGCCGGCCTGAAACTGCCACGGAAAATCGAGGCGGTATCTCATCAGATCCTTGTACCGGGAAAACCGCGTCATGTACTGTCGGCTGGTCAATGTCGCTCCAAAGCTCCATTGATCCCATCGCCGATAGGCCGACAAAGCGATTCCGGCTCCCCAGCTATCATCCCAACGATATGCGCCTTTGGTCGGCGTCAACTCGAGGGTGAGCGAGTCGGTCCGCAAGCGACTGTGAACGCCGATAAGCGATGCGCCGACGCTCCATCCGTTCTCAAACCGATAGGCGAGGGAGATAGGCATCTTGAACACTTGCAGCTCGGCCCGGCGATCCCCGTTGCCGTCGCGTAGGCCGGGGATGGTGCGCGATTCGGGATAGTCTACGGCATTACCTTGAACCCCGAAAATGCCGATACCGAGGGTCAGCCGTTCAAAAGGCAGCACAATTCCCAGATTGGGCGAGAAGACCGGGCTTCTATCCCGCATGATGCCGCCGTCGTGGTTGGCCAGAGAAAGAACACGTCGTTCTTCCGGGATTTCAATGTTGAACACAAGCCTCGGCCCATCAACCTCAACCTCGCGGCGAGGGAACAACATGTCTACACCGATGTCCAAACGGCGGTCGAGGTCCACGAGGGATGCGGGGTTCAACAGCGCCCAGGTTGCATCCTGGGGACTGGCAATTCCTGCGCCGGCGGTGCTGTTTTGAACTGCCCCAATGCCCACGAGCTTATTGCCATCAGTCGCCCTAGCGGGCATGCAAAACAGTACGGTAAGGGCTACCACTGTCAATAGTGCTTTGGTCATGATTTGGCAACGTGTCCGCACGCGTTTTTGTTCCCCCTTTTTCGCCGCCTTGACATGCCGCCGTGGTCCGTGGACAATGGCGGGAGCACAGTATACCTTATTAGCAACCATCGAAATCTACGGGAGAACGCCCATGAGTACGCCTCGCATTGCTATGATCCTTTACACGGTCCGCCAAGAAGCCGCCCGCGACCTTCCCGGGACTCTTAAACGGGTTCGAGACGTGGGATTCGAGTATGTTCAATGGAGCGGCATGCCGCAGATGCCGGCCGAGGATGTACGCAAAGCCCTGGACGACGCCGGTTTGCAGGCCATTGGGGGCCATTGCGATGTAACGGCCTTCGAAAGAGACTTTGATCGAGAAGTGGCCTTTTGGAAGACCATCGGAACGTCGAACGTTGGGCCGGGCGGCATGATGGGCGATTGTATGGCCGACCTTGATGGATGGTTGGCCGGGGCCCGCCGCCTCGATGCCGTGGGGGCCCAGCTCAAGGCCGAAGGCATGCGCCTTTTCTACCATAACCACGACCATGAATTTACCCGTTTTGCTGGGGATGATAGGTATAAATTCGATATTCTCTACGCCGAGACGGATCCCACCCATTTGTATGCCGAGATCGACGTGGCTTGGGTGTATGTCGGGGGTGAAGATCCCGCCGCCTACCTTCGCAATTATGCAGGTCGTTGTCCATTAATACATATCAAGGATGTTCAGGGAAAACGGCAAGCCGATGGCAGCGTACGGTTTATGCCGGTGGGGCAGGGCGATCTCGATTGGCCCGCAGTGTTCCAGGCAGCCCGGGATGCCGAGGTTGAGTGGCTCATTTACGAACAAGATACCTGTGAGGGTGATGTGTTTGATGCCGCTCGAGCGAGCTATGAATTCATGAAAGCCCACGCCTGAGATAAAAAGTGAGGGCCGAGCGCTGGGGATAGGCGCTCGACCCTCCGGAGAGAGAGTGCGGGGTATTGCGCCCCGCTTTTCAGGGTAGAACCACTTTAGGCCGGAGTGCTTGGGCGAACACTCCATTGGGCCACGCTAATCAAACTGTTTCATCTTTTTCTCTTTCCTTTTCCGTTTATGTAAACACAATCCCATCCGGGGCTATTCCCGGTTAGGCTGCGGCTTGTTGTCGAGGTTTAAATTTCAGCCGATCGCCTTCGACCTCGACATAGACGTCCGAGCCTTCTTTTACCCGGCCTTCGAGGATTTCCATGGCCAGCGGGTCGAGGACTTGGCGCTGGATGACCCGTTTCAGAGGCCGTGCGCCGTATGTTGGGTCGAACCCTTGCTCGGCCAGCATATCCCGCGCCGCATCGCTCAGCGTGATGGTGATACGTTTCTCGCTGAGGCGCTTGGCCAGCCGCGCCAATTGCACGTCCACGATCCTCCGGATGTGTTCCTTGTGCAGCTGATGGAACACGACGATGTCGTCCACCCGGTTAAGGAACTCGGGCCGGAAATGCTGCCGCAGCACCGCTAAGACTGTTTTAACGTTTTCAGCCTCATTGCCGCCGGCTTCACTGAAGACTTCGCTTCCAAGGTTTGACGTCATGATAACGACCGTATTCCGGAAGTCCACCGTCCGGCCCTGACCGTCTGTAAGGCGACCGTCATCGAGCAACTGCAAAAGCACATTGAAGACGTCCGCATGGGCTTTCTCGATTTCGTCGAGCAGCACCACGCTATAGGGCCGCCGCCGGATGACTTCCGTCAACTGACCGCCCTCTTCGTAGCCCACATAGCCGGGCGGCGCGCCGATCAACCGGGACACGGAGTACTTCTCCATGTATTCGGACATATCGATGCGCACCATGGCGTTCTCGTCGTCGAAGAGCAGTTCCGCCAGCGATCGGGCCAATTCGGTTTTTCCGACGCCTGTGGGACCCAGGAAGATGAACGAGCCAATGGGCCGTTCGGGTTCTTTGAGACCTGCTCGGGCCCGTCGTACGGCGTCGGACACCACTCGAATGCCTTCTTCTTGACCGATGACCCGTTTACCGAGTTCCTCTTCCATGTGCAACAGGCGGTCCATCTCGCTCTCGAGCATCTTGCTGACCGGGATGCCCGTCCAGTTCGAGACGATCGCCGCAATCTGGTCGTCCGTTACCTCTTCGGTTAGGAAGCTGCCCTCGGCCTGAACCTTGGCAAGGCGCGCATTGGCTTCTTCGAGTTTGCGCTGCAAGTCGGCGATGATGCCATAACGCAACTCCGCCACCTTGTTGAGGTCCCCCGAACGCTCGGCGATCTCTTCTTCCCGTCGGGCATCATCGATCTCACCGCTTATCCGTCGGATTTCATCGATAACGTCTTTTTCGGCTTGCCATTGCGACTTTTTAGCGTTCATTTCCTCGCGCAGATTGGCCATTTCCTCTTCGATGGCGGCCCGTCGCTCGACGCTCACAGGATCCTTTTCTTTTTTAAGAGCCAGATGCTCGATTTCGAGCTGGCGAATGCGTCGGTCGAGAACGTCGATTTCATAGGGCATGCTATCGGTTTCGATGCGTTGCCGCGATGCCGCCTCGTCGATGAGGTCGATGGCCTTATCCGGCAGGAACCGGTCGGTAATATACCGATTACTCAGTGTTACCGCCGCTACGAGGGCGTTGTCCTGGATTCTGACGCCGTGGTGGACCTCATACCGTTCTTTAAGTCCACGCAGGATTGCGATGGTGCTTTCTTCGTCGGGTTCACCTACGACGACCGGTTGGAACCGGCGTTCCAGGGCAGCGTCCTTTTCGATGTGTTTGCGGTATTCATCCAGGGTTGTCGCACCGATACAGTGCAGATCGCCGCGGGCAAGGGCCGGTTTCAGCATATTCGAGGCGTCCATGGCCCCTTCGGCGGCTCCTGCGCCAACCAGCGTATGCAATTCGTCGATAAACAGGATAATTTCGCCCGCTGCTTGCTCGACTTCCCTAAGCAGGGCCTTCAATCGATCCTCGAATTCACCCCGATACTTGGCTCCGGCCACCAAAGCGCCCAGGTCCAGGGCGGCGATGCGCTTGTGTTTCAAGTTCTCGGGCACGTCGCCTGCGACCACGCGTTGAGCCAACCCTTCGACGATCGCGGTCTTTCCAACGCCGGGTTCACCGATAAGCACAGGATTGTTCTTAGTACGCCGCGACAGCACCTGAATCACCCGGCGGATCTCCTCATCGCGGCCGATGACCGGGTCAAGTTTACCTGCACGGGCCAACTGGGTAAGATCGCGGCTGTATTTGTCGAGGGCCTCATAGGTTTCCTCGGCGTTCGGATCGGTGACCCGTTGGTTACCTCGAATCTGTTGCAGGGTAGCCAATAGCGTTTCGCGATCCAGCCCTGCTTCGCGAAGAATCTTCCCGGCCGGATCGGACCCAACATCAATCATGCCCAGCAGGATATGCTCGGTACTGAGATACTCGTCTTTCAGGGTCTGCGCCTCGCGCCACCCGGCTTCGAGTACCTGTTCTAGCTCGCGGCTCAGATTTCGCTGTACGCTAGCGCCCGAGGCCTTCGGCAACGCCTCCATGCGGCGCTCCGTTTCGCCCTGAATCTGTTCGATGGCCACGCCAAAGCGTTGCAGCACCGATGCCACCACCCCTTGCTTTTGTTCGAGTAGGGCGGCCAGCACGTGCAAGGACGAAACCTGGGGATGATCATGCTGTGACGCCAAGTCCATGGCTTCGGACAAGGCTTCTTGGGCCTTTATTGTAAGTTTGTCTAATCGCATAGAGCATTCACTCCTTTATCTAAAATGATTTCCGCTTAGATGAAGCAAGGTCCATGCCAACAAAAACCGCATCTAATCCGGGTAATTGGGGCATTTGGGGGGAGGCCATGTTTCAGAATGGCGATAGGTTGTTCCACTTTGAAACGGTCTCCGTCTGGAGCGGTGTTGTGGTCCACATAGCCATACGGCACGAAAAAAAACGTGGGAGACCACGATTTGTGTGCTGGATTGCGTGGGCCAGGCGGCTCCGTTACGATAAAGGCATGGTTAATCTGGATACCGCCGTGCTGTAAAGGCGTGTTGCTCAAGGTCACACCCGATGAAGGAGAGGAAGTCATGAACACTTATGTGATTACGCCTGCTGCAGGAAAACGATTGATTGCCAAAGCCATGGCACAGCATCCAGCGGTGCAGAGCGCCCTGACTTCAGGTACGCTGGTCATCGTAGCGGGAACGACCAACGGCCTGGTGGCCGAGGAAATCCTGGCGCAACAGGGCATAGCGGAATCCCTCAATCGGGCCGGATTCATGCGGGGTGTGACGGTGCCGCCCAGCCGGCGCTCCGACGAAACCGGGCGGTTAACGGAGAAGGCGCCCTTTCCCGGCGACGTGGTTATCACCCAAGGCGAATGGCGCCAGGGGCAGACCATTTTCGATGTTGCCGAGATGCTGGGTGAAGGGGACATCATCTTGAAAGGGGCCAATGCCCTGGATTTAATCAGCCGGCGGGCGGCCGTTCTCGTTGGACATCCCCAGGGCGGTACGGCCATCGCTGCCATTCAGGCCCACATCGGACGACGTGTTGGGCTGATTCTTCCGGTGGGCCTTGAAAAGCGTGTGTCGGATGACCTGGACCATCTGGCGGGCTTGCTCAACGTCTCCGGCGCTAAGGGTCCGCGACTGCTTCCCTTGCCGGGCGAAGTATTCACCGAAGTCGAGGCCATCGAGCTCCTTACCGGCGCGACGGCGGATCTGGTAGCCGCAGGCGGCGTATATGGGGCAGAGGGAAGCGTTTGGCTGGGGGTATCGGGCGATCCTGAACATGAAAAAGCGGCGCAAAACCTTATCGATTTGGTGGCTGACGAGCCCGCCTTCACCTTTTGATCCGGCGGGCCCGCAAGTTCGGCTCATTTATTGGTTAGCACCAACGCCTTTCGTCGCGAGATAGGCGCGGATGGCCTCGACGCATTGTCGGCTGGCTTCGACAGCGTCGTCCCCTTCATATTCGATAACGGCCGATCCATCGAATGGCAGCGCCCAAAAGGCATCGAGCGTCGCGGCAAGGTCGAGGGCGCCTTCGCCGACAACCGTATCGTGGAACTGCCCGTTTGGCTCGAAGGTGAAATCCTTAAAGTGGATGGCATAGAGTCGGTCGCCGACCCTCTCGAGCCAATTCACCGGATCCTCACCGGCTTGAATGCACCATGCCG
>PWNM01000077.1 GCA_003557825.1 Candidatus Hydrogenedentota bacterium
CGGGAAGCCGGGCGTGTTGGGACTGCAGCATTTCTTCTACAACCCCGAGGCGCGGGCCATTCGGATCGCCGTACCGAACAACTATCGGATGCGCGTCATGCTGAACGGCAGGGCGCAAAAACAAACCAGCCACCCAATTCCGTGTCACCCAAGTTTTTGGGGCGACTGCGATCCGGTACTGCAATGGGACGATATGTTCATCAACACCTGCAATGTCGAGATGCCCGAAGGATGGAACCATATCTTCATCGTCCTCGAACGCGGCGAGGAACCCATGCGGGCCTTCTTGAACATGAGCTATGATCCAAAACTGCTGCACGGCTGCGACGATCTTGAACAGACCCGGTTCCCATGGGATGCTCCGGATGACGGGCACAAACGCAATCCGTTCACGCTGGAATAACCGCCAAGGAACGCTATCCATTTGCACTGCAATGAACCAACAGGAGGAACGGCGCCATGGCCGACCTATCACGTAGACAACTGATCCATTGGGGATGCGGCGGTTTGGCTGCCGTTCCGATGGCCTTCGCCCGAACCGGTATGGCCGGAGCGACGGAAACACAGGAGTATGCCATGTCCAGCGCAGGAATCGATGTCCGGGAGCACGGAGTAAAAGCGGACGGCGTCACCGATGACTACGCCGCGTTGCAGCGTGTGTTTGACGAGGTATTGCCCGAATCGGGCGGCATTGTCCAGTTGCCGCCCGGCATTATCCAATGCAGCGGCCAGATTCACAGCCGAACCAAGCCGGTGGTGGTCTTGGGTTCCGGCCGGGGCAGCACTCGTATCCGGTTCACCGGCGAATCGGAGGATTCGGTGGGATTTGTATTTGACCAACAGCAGTATCCCAATACGTTTGAGATGCGCAACCTCACGCTGATCACCAATCAACAAGAGTCGGGCGATGCAATCACGGTGCGCTATACCCCCGAAGATTGCATGACCATGCGCGTCGTCGAACGGGTGTTTCTGGAAAACGTCACCATCGTGGGCGAGGACATCGCCCTCCACGGCTTTCGCAACGGCGTCGTCCTTTGGCACGCCAACTCGCCGCTGCTGTACAACGTATGCGTCTCGGGTCGCCAGCCCGCCGCCGGCATCGAAAACCGTACCCACACCGAATCCTGTATCAAGCTCTATGCCGGCGCCCTGGGCGAGAGCATGCCTGTCCAGGCGGGCTTGGTGAAGTGCTCGGGTTACAATGCCCGCTTCGGCGTCAATCTAATCGGCGCCCACGAGGGGTTGGTGGTGACGGCAGGGAACTTCGTAAAATGCGCCGTGGGCATATCCCAGATCAGCGGTCCCGACGAAGGGCTTTTCCCCGAGGCGGAACCGCTACCCGACGGCGGCATACGGCCCGGCATTTGGATTAGCGACACCCATTGCAACGTATTCATCGCGGGCATCTATCTCCAGGACATGGTCCAGGGATTCATCCACAACTGCCTTATCTACAAGACGCCCGATGCCGTCCAGGACTGCGCCGGCGTACGGTTGTCCCATTGCGCCGACATCAAGATCCACGCCAGCACCTTTGTCAGTCATACGCGGCACGGTCGATTTGACGGCATCCGCACGGAAAACAACACGTACCGGTGCCAGATCAGCAACAATACCTTCGAATGGACCGATGCCAGCGTTCATCTGGGACCGGGAACCAACGGCTGCCATGTTTGGGACTACACCACCCAAGGCGGGTCGCCCGGGGCGTTAATCGATGAAGGCTCGGACAACCGGTTCCGCGCATTGGGCGCGGACGCATGGCATGATGCGCCCCCGTCGACTACCTGAACCGGGCTGGACAAAACCGCTTCGCTTTGTGACGTTTGGCGGGCCTATGCTCCTTGGGAATTGTTCGGCGGTCCCAGCGTCGCATTGCGAATGCGAACCAACAGCGCCGGGAACGAGCGTGTTCCGAGGAGGAACGTGAAAAGGATGATGAGCCAAAGGCCGAGGCAGATGGGCCGCGTGAAAAAGGGTCCGAGTCCGCCATCGGTGAGTTGGAGGCCCCGGCGAAGGTTTTCGTCGAGGATCGGCCCGAGGACCACGCCTAGGATAAGCGGAGCCATGGGAAACCGCAATTCGCGAAGGACATAGCCGAGTACGCCGAATCCGAGCATGACCCATATGTCGAAGACCCGGCTGTTAACGGCGAAAGCGCCCACGGTACACAGCACAAAGATGACGGGCATGAGGCGGTTGCGGGGTACCTCGAGCACCTTGAGCAGGGGACGGGTGAGGAGCAATCCGAACACGAGGATGGCCGCTGTCGCCAATATGACCATGGCAACGATCTCGAAGACAAACCCGGGCGAGGTAATCATGATGAGCGGACCCGGGCTGACGCCATGGACAATGAGCGCGGCGAGCAGGACGGCTGCGGGAGCCGATCCAGGAATGGCTAAGGTCAATACGGGGATAATGGCTCCGGGCACGGCGGCGCTGCATCCGGTCTGGGAACTGATCAACCCTTCGTAGGAGCCCTGCCCAAATTTGGCCCGCTCTTTGCTCATGGCCCGGGCAAAACCATAGGAAACCCAGGCCCCCATGTCTTCGCCTACGCCGGGGATGATGCCCATAAAGGTACCCGAAATCCCCGATACGATGATGTTTTTCCAGTAACGGGCTACCTCCCGAATGCTGGGAATGGATCGGTCTTTACTCCGCTCGACGGTGGCATGGAAGGTAGTTTTCATCACCACCAGCAACTCGGAGAATCCAAAGACCCCGACCAGCACGGGCAACAGGTCGAATCCAGCCCGTAGATTGCCATAACCATAGGCGAACCGGGGATAGGCATGGAGCACATCCTGGCCGACCATGGCCACGAGGAGACCGATAAACCCGGCGACCCAGCCTTTGAGAGGGTCTTCGTTGGCCGTGAGGCGTCCCGAGACCACCACGCCCAACACGGCAAGCCAGAAGAACTCGAAGGACTGAAAATCAAGAGCCCGATCTGCCAGAAAAGGAGCAAAAAAGGCCAAACATAACATGCCGATCAAGGTGCCCAAGACAGCGCCGACCGTGGCGATGCCCATGGCGCGGCCCACGTTTCCTTGCCGGGCCAGGGGGAATCCGTCCAGGGCGACGGCGGCGTTGGCGGGCGTACCGGGGATGTTGAGCAAAATGGCGCTGCGACTGCCCCCGAAGATGGCGCCCACATACATCCCGATAAGGATCAGAATGGCCTGCGACGGCGCCATGTGGAACGTTAACGTGGCCATTAATGTTAGGCCCAACGTAGCGGTCAGACCGGGCAACATCCCCACGCATATCCCCAATAACGTGGCCCATGCGATATGAAACAGGCTCCATCCGTCGGTGACCAGGGCGAATAGCCCCTCGCCCAAGTGCTGGATTCCTTCAAGCATTCGGCGTATCTACCTCATCGTGTTGGTTCGACCGGTAATAACCCCTAGTGGTTCGGCAAAGGCCCCGAACAGGCGTCACGGCAACCGCCGCAGAAAGATATTCTCAAAGACATAGGTGACGATCCAGGCGGTAAGCGCAGCCTGTATGGTGGATGTGATCACGAGCAGGATCCGTTCGCGCCGGAGCGACCAAGTCATCTCGATGCCGGCGAGGCGTTTCGCTATGGCCACAACCCAGGGACTCCCTACCGCCCGGTCGGCGGCTTCACCCCAGTCGTAGATTAGGATGAAAGCCACCATGAATAGGAACGTCGCCAAGGGGAAGGACACGCGCCCGATCAACCCCCAGGCATAGCCCAAGGACAACACGAGCAAAATGGCCAGTCGTCGCGGTTCAGGGCGGCGAAGCCCCTCCAAAACCTGTCCTCCCATGCCCCCAAAATGCAGGCCTCCCTCGCGTATGGCGCGGATTAGCATCAGGAGGCCGAACACGAGCAGCGTAATTCCGAGCAAGCCGGGAACGAAGCCTGGACCGGAATAGACCGACCGAATGCGGGGGTGCTCCACGCTGGGCATGCGGTACGCTTCAATGGCGACCACGATTCCAAGCAGCATCAATCCCAGTCCGACCAAGAGATCGACTTGCGGGCGCAATCGGCCTGATACGGACTCAACGTTTTCGGATTCGTGACTCATACCGCGTGATCCCAGGGTCTATGGCCGCGGGATGTCGAACTCTGCCGGCGAAATCTCGGCATAGCCAATGTCATAGAGGATCCAGGCATCGCTCTTGACGCTTTCCCATGCCGCCTCGCGGGCCTGTTCTCCGTAATAGGGCGTCATAACCGCGCCCCGTTCGAGGGTGTACTGCTGCAATATTTCCGAACCCACAATGTACTCGTCCCAGACTTCTTGCATGGTCTCGATGACCTCGTCGGGGACTTCGCGGCGCGTCCAGATCCCGAAGTAATCCATGGCAATGCGCACATCAGGCAGCCAATTGGTCACGGGGGGTATTTCGCCATAGCCTTCGATTTCGATGGGTTCCCTGCTGAACGCCGCCAGGGGACGTAGCCGGCCGCCGCGGATCATATCGGCCTGTTCGGAGGCCAACTGCGGGGTCACCGAAGTCTCGCCTGCGACCACCGAAGTTACTGCCGGATTGCCGCCGTCGTAGCTGATGTGGTTGTAGTCGCTCCCCGTGGCCTGGCAGATCAGTTCGATGACTTTGTGGCCTGTGGATGCCGTCCCGGCCGTCGCCACGCTCACCTGTCCGGGCCGGGCCTCCAAATCGGCGAGAAAATCACCAAAATCCTCGTAGTCCGAATCCGGATGGACACTTATAACCGGCACGTTGGCTATGGCCAGAAAGAGATGCCAATCGTCGAGGCTAGTATCGAGCATGTCGAGTACCGGGTAATAGCCCAAAGCCGCCACGGAACCCGATGTCCAGGTATACCCGTCGGGATCGGCTTCGAGGGCCTCGGCGGTACCGATGGACCCCGTACCGCCCGGCGTATTGACCACGACCACGCTTTGGCGCAGGGCCTTTTCAATTTCTGTCGCTGCCAATCGGATAACCTGGTCCGTCGCGCCGCCCGCTGCCCATGGAACGATAATTTCGATGGGTCGAGTCGGCGTCCAAGCATAGTCCAGAGGTTCCCGTGTTTCACAACCCCATAACAGCGCAATCACCAGCGCTGAAACACCAAATACAAGTGCCGCTTTTCGCATGATATCTTCTTCCTGTTGGTTTGTTTTTCCCGTCTATGCGCACGCCAATCCCCCGGATTGCAGCCGAGCGCCCTATTGCCACCGCATCGCAGTGGGTACCATTCATCTATTCCGCACTATACCAATCGGAGCGCATCACGTCAATGTCGCGTTGCCCTCGGCGCGTCAGCCGAGTAAAATACCGATGGAATGCAGTCAAAACGGCCGCGAGGGCCGGACAAGGGAAGCTTGTGCTAGAAAAACTACTCGACATCCTACAGAACATGGGATTCAACACGACCCGATGGCGGTGGCGGCTGTACCAGGCCCAGCATAAGGTAGAACAAAAACGCACGGGCGGCGTTACGCCGACGTGGCTCCACTGGTGGCGGTATCCCCACAAATTTTGCCTGAAATGCGGAGCCCTGGCCGATCGCGATGCCCGTGAATGCCGAAGCTGCGGGGCCCGGTTGCCGTCCATGCTGGGCTATCGCCTGTTCCGGCTCATCGGCATTGTCACGCCGGATACAGGCGCCCCGATTACATACGCGTTCATCGGCGTCATTGCCGTCGTGTTTCTACTCGGCATCCTGCGCGACGGGCCCTCGGGCTTCCTATCGCCCAGCAGCGAGACGGCTCTAATGTTCGGAGCCTTGCCCATGCTCGGTTGGCCCGAACCCTGGCACCTGTGGCGTCTCTTCGGTTTCGGCCTCGCCCATTTTGGGCTCATTCATATTGGGTTCAACGGCTTTGCCTTATCGCAGATAGGCCCCCTTCTCGAAGAGCAAACAGGTCGGGCCCGCTATTTCACGGCGATAACCTTTTCCCAGTTCACCGCTGCAGCGCTTTCCCTCTATTGGTATACCGCGCGATACGGAGGGGCGGGCATAACCGCCGGAGCGTCGGGATGGCTCTTCGGGCTCATCGGATTCGGCATCGTCTACTTCCATCTAATGGGCGAGTACGGGGCCATGTACAAAAGCTTCCTGTTGCGATGGGCCTTCTACGGATTGATCTTCGGACTGCTTGTCGGTGCCAACAACGCGGCCCATGTGGGCGGCCTGCTAGGCGGCGCGGCCATCGCCTGCTTGCCGGAACCCCACCCCCGGAGGTCCCCCATTTGGAAGCCCTTCTGGACTTTGTCGGCCATTCTCTGCGCGGCCATCTGGATCGTTACGCTGGGATTCCTGATCCTTTCGATTCTCTATAACTGGCGCGTCGAATAGGCGGCAGCAACGTCTTCCCGGGAATACCCGTCAGGCAAGCGGTTCGCCCTGAAGCACAAGCCGGTCTTCGTCGCTCAGTTCAGCCATCGAAGCCGCTTTGTAGGGGGGCGGTAAGATGGTCTCGTCGTCACGCATGCGATTCACGTATTGCCCGGAGACGATGAGCCGGCGGAATTCCTGGGGGTTGGAAAAGGATTCCGTCGTTTCCAACCAGAACCGGTTCATATAGTTGAGGCCGTGAGCGTCTGAACCATGGACACCCGCCAGATTCTTGGTCTCGGCGTAGTCCAGGGCGATTCGGGCCTGTTCCTCTGAAGGGTAGTTGCAGGTACGCAGCTCGATGGCGTCTGCCAGTTCGCAATAGGACGGCAGTTTATCAAGCCACCGGAAGGGGTGGGCAATCACTGTTAGAAAGCCATCTGCGCAGGCTTGGGCGAATACCTCGCTCGGCGTGGTCAGACTCTCGTAAATTGGATCCGACGCGCCCAATACCAAAATGTCCACGCTTTCGGGTAGAGATATCTCGATTCCGGGGAAGATAAGGACATGGTCCGCCCATTCCCGTAGCGCGGCCAACTCGCGGCCCGACCACACCTTTCCGTGGTCCGTCAGGAACAGGGCATCGTAGCCGGTTGATTCGGCCATGGCCACCAATTCATGGGGAGAGATGCTCGAACAACCTGAATGGACCCGTGTATGGGAATGAATTTCGACTTTCATGAATACGCTCACTTTCTTTCCGGGTGTTGTCCATGGGGACGCCCCCGATTCATCATCATTATACCATCTATCATTGGAATTGGGATGAACGTAAACCCTTTACCAGGGCCGTTTGGACCCTATATCAACGTTTCATACGGAATAACACCGAATCGCCGCCGTTCGTTCCCCTTCGCATGATGCGCGTGCGGACGGAATGCATCTGCCTCGCAGACGGATTGACTGATTCGACGGCTGGCTCTACACTGGACCCATGAAACAACCCAGTTGCATCATAGCCATCGTATCCACAGCCTCTATGGTATTGGCGACGGCATGGGCTTTGGCGGCTCCATCCGAGCGAACCCTGCTGGTCGAGACCCATGTCGCTCGCACGCTCCAGGCCGCGGCGGGGGTCTATGCCCATCATGTGGACCTCGAACGGCGCGCCCCCGACCCTCGTCCCCTTCGGTTGCCCGGGGCCGCGTCGCTGGCCCGCATGTCGGCCCAAACCATGGATCGTGCAGTGGTCACCACTGGGACGCCCTGGCCGGGTGATACCCCCACGCCACGAGAAACGGCGACTTTTACCTCGATTCTGGGATTTGCCCCACTCGCTACGACTCCGGGCGGCGAAATCATATCCGCCGAAGGCTGGTGGCAACGGGCCGAGTGCATCCTAGAACCGACCGATGGTCTCCCGCGCGTTGTTTTACTGGGAATGCGAGTCGATGAATACGGGGTCTGGCGGGGTAGACTGGACCTGCGGCCCATCACCACAGAAGGCCAATGGGCGTCTACCGGCGCGATTATCCGGCCCTTGCCCGGGGTTCCGGTCGCTGCCGCTCCGTTGGACGGTGACCTGCGGCTTGCTGTGTTGTCCTACAGCCCCAACATGACCGGCGCGGCCCTGCACATGCTCGACATTAATTCGGGAAGGCTCGTGCCCCATGTATGGGAAGTGGCGCCCGAGGCCGACGGAGCCGCCAATTTTGAGCCGGCAGGCATCTGGCACGACGCGGATGCCGGCCGAATAACGCTGGCCGCTTGGGGATATTGGGCCGCTGATCCTGCGGCGAGTCCCGCTACATGGGTCTATACCCTGGATGATACGACCTTCGAGCCGATTGGCCCGCCGGCGCGGTTGCCCGGCCGAATCGAGCCGCACGCCCATGCCGTTGCGCCGACCGGAGCCGGGGCCTATTGGATCGCTACCCGGGAACCCGGTACGGATTACGTCAACCTGACCGAGCTAACCATCACGGAGACAGGCCCGACGCCGACTCGACGCATTCCCATTTTCGGCGAGATCGATCCGGTACGCCTGCGCTATGCGTCCGAAACCAACATCCTGTATGTGGCGGCCGGGTCCGGATTGCAGGCCTATCGCAACGGCGAACCATTTGGCGAGGCACTCTCTTTTGGCGCCCCCATTCGCGTATTAACGCTGGACGAAGAGGTGCTCTACGTCGGCGAAGGACCTCGTGTCCACCGGCTTACGGGAACGTCTCTGCGCATCGAGGCGACCCGCCGCCTCTCACCGGGCAACGTGGTATCCATCGTACCGGTGGATGTGCCCGAAACAGAGGAACCGCCCTCGGAGATGCGCCTTACTATGCCGTCTCTTGTGCAGTTTTCCAGCGTCGCCGCAGCTCGGGAGGGTCGACCCATTCCCGTGACCGCCCAAGGCATGACTTCGGACACCGTGCTCCGCTGGCGCGCCCATGTCGATGCCCTTCAGTATCCCTGGCTCGAGGTTTCGCCCTCCGAGGGGTATCCCCCTGCTCCGTTCACCGTGCGGGGGTGGCTCCCTCCCAACGAACGGGATCTACCCGCCTTAACGGGAATGCTCACGGTCGACGCGGTAGACCCCGAGACGGACGCCCTCCGAGCCGGGCCGACTGCCGTGCATGTGCGGGTCTTACCGGGGCAGGCCGCTCTCCGTCGCATACTGTGGGTAGGCAACGACGGGGATGGACCATCGTTAATGCGGTTGCGGGATCATCTAGCTGCCCGGCCGTTGCTGGCAAGTCACTTTGCCGCCCGCGAACCCTATACAGGGATCCTCGATGCCTATCCCCTTGTGGTCGTCACCCTCGACGCGGTGGAACGGGGCATGATAAGCCGGTCGGCCGTGCTGGACCACGTGGAGGGCGGGGGAGGCCTTTTGCTATTGGCCGGCCAACCTGACCTTGAAGCAGCCGGTTTTCTTAATGATTGGTTATTGCCCCTCGGCCTGCAGGCCGAGCCCACGCAACCCGTATCGGGAATTTTTACGCCGACGGAACCCGGTCCTTTGACGGAGGCGTGGGACGGGTTTTTCCTGGACAGCGGCGTAGACCTGCGGGTTGTGGATCCCGAAGGGATCTCGGATGCCGTGGCGGGAGACACCGAGAACTCGGTGGTCTTCGCCGCGGGAACCTATGGACATGGCCGATTCGCCGTGTTGGCTGCGCCCACGCCGTTGACCGATGAG
>PWNM01000109.1 GCA_003557825.1 Candidatus Hydrogenedentota bacterium
AGGAGTCTGCCGGAGTTGCCAAGCGTAATGCATTATTGCAGGGTTTGCTGCTCATATCAATTGACAGGACAATTGCCGCGAGATACATGCGGATGGGGCAGGTCGTCTCGATCCCATCGTTAACCCGCGTAGCGCGTTCCTAAAATAACGGCGGCTGTTATTAGCCCAAGAAGCGACGCAATAGAGCAGCCCTTAATACGAGATCGCTGACCGTGGCCGAGTCTCCCCTGGCCAGGGATTCACGGATAGCGCGCACGATCGTCAGATGCTCGGGATGCGGTGCAATGTCGATGCCGAACGTGGTGAGGGCATCTCGGAGGGCATCGGTCATGAGGGGCCCCGAGGGGTCCGCATAGGCCACGGCTTCCCTGAGCTTCGCGCTGAAGGACGGATAGGTCTCCTGAAGGAAGCTATAGTCCTCCGCAGATAGGGACTCGAGCGCCAGAAGCTCCGGGGGAAGCCCAAGGGAGTAGAGCGAACAGGTGAAGGCGATCGCACGGGGAAGCGTTTCCCCATTGATTTCCCGAGCATACCCAAACAGGCCAACGTGGAGCTTACGCGCACGACGGGCGGGGACATACTTGGCGAGTTGGTTGATCTTGGGCGCGAGGGCAGGCACTTGGCGTCTATACGCTGTGCTATAGCGGTCGATGATTGATAAGGCACGCTCAACGTCTACGGGGGCGGCGGGCCCGATTCGCCGCGCCTTCAGGTGCTCGCAGGCTGCGCGCACCTCGTCGACGGGATTGTCGAACTTAAATGCGGACTGTACCGAGAAAGTGACTACGCTCGGATACTCTTTTCCGACCCTTTGCGCAGTCTGCGGTGACAGACCTCCACGGAAAGGAGCCGACCCCATGCCAAGGATCGGGTGGATGCCCACTCCGATACGGCTCGAGAGCGCATCCAGACGGGCGAGAGCGATTTTGTTGGCCAACGCAGCGGCTACGAGTCCGTAGTTCATGGCCGTATCGGACCGGGCGAGAAAGACGCGCTGATCGGCGATTTGTTTGTCGCTCAGATACTCCGCGACGATTTCGTCTGCCTTGAGCATTGTGGGCACGTCTTCGAAAAGGGGAATGACCTGGATTTGGGACGGCAGGAAGTCTCCGATCCATTCGGCGATTGTGATGTCATCGTTTCGAAATCGTGCCTTCTGACGCGCGATGATGTGGTCGACGTAATAGCGGTAGACCCGGTCGATGCAGCGCGCCGAAGTCGTCATAGGCAGGATGACCTCGAAGATGGGTGGAATATCGCGCCCATAAAAGATGCGCGCCGCGTCAAATGACCTGGGGATGCTCTCGAGGGTCTCGAGTAGAATCTTGGCCTCTGTCGTCTCCACAGTCGGATTGGGGGCACGCAGCGTGATGCGCAACTCTTCGCCAAGAATATGATCGCGGAAATACTCGGGATAAAAGGACAGCAACTTCTTGACGACATATGTGTCAATCTCTTTGCCTTCGACGTCCCACATTTGCTCGTCGCATCCCAAGTGCGAGAAGGCGTAGTAGGCCTCGCGGATTTCGTCTTCCCCGGCGAGGACCGAGGAGGATGCGAAGAAGGGCGCCGACGCGTTGTCAGGATGTTGGGTACTCATGCAACGGGTAATATTCATTGGGGATCTCTTCCGTGTTGGTTAAGCTAACGCTACTCGTAGGCCGCGCGAAAGAGCGGACATCGGATTGAAGGACGGCGATTATACCAGTTTTTTCGCATTCGCTATACACCCAACCAAATGCACCGCCGTTAGGATCACATGCTTGGATTCCTCCCTGGTATCATAGGGCACTCCTTTTTCTTTTAACAGTACTACGACGTAGGCAAGCAAAAAAGGTTCTTTCCGGTAGCCGATATAGCGTTCCATCAACTCTGCGAATACTTCCGGCTTTTTTCCCGCTGAGAGATTCATGTGGTCCACGAGCCGTTTAAGCTCGCGCTCCTGCTCCTTAGTCGTTATCGTCTTGAGCTTCTTACCGGATTCCTTTAGCGCGAGGTGGATCACCATAAGGATTTCCAGCACAATATCTACGTACGCGAGGGAAACACCCATTCGTGGCAACACCAATACGGAGTAAAGCAGGTTCGGCTGCTCACGATGTATCTCGTCGCAGATCGCCTCCTTTTCATCAAGATCCATTCCCTGAATCTTCTGCAAAGCAGCGGTCAAGCTTTTGTGGGTGACTCTGGGCATAGCACGTGGATTATAATGAGTCTAACGACTATTGTATAGCATGTTTAAGTTTGCGTAAGCTTAATCGCACTATATCATGATGATCACCGAAAGGCAAAGAACCTATCGCAATTGATGCCTTTCCCCTATGATCGGATAGTGTTTATGCACGTTGCGATTTCGTGCGGCCTAATTGTCAATCAGGATCAGATAGCCAATCCTCCTGGGTAACCATCGCAGCGTTAGGGTGGTACAATCCGGAACCTTGCTCGGGGCATAAGGGAAGCGTTTTGATGATGCCTATTTGGGGGCGATTTGCTTCATCCACCTTTCATTGTTTGGACACCGCCCGTGTCTATGGGTCACAATGATGCGTCATCACGAAACGGACACATGGGAGCGCATGGGATTTTTGTATGGCGGATGTAATCGCCGATTATTGGGGCGGACAGGAAGGCTTGGTTGCGTTGTTAGGCGGGGTTCCGGCGGATGCTTATCGGAATTCCCCGCGGATGGCGCGACTCGATGCGGCGTTGGTGGAGGCCGTCAATGATTATCAGGCCCGTCTAAATCACGATGCCCGTCTGCCGGAGTACACGGCCACGGTGGTGACCGGGCAACAGCCGGGGTTGTTTACAGGACCGCTGTATACGATATACAAGGCCATCACGACGATTCGGTTGGCCCGGCGCATCGCCGAGCGGCATGGCGTTCCCTGCACGCCGATCTTCTGGGTGGCAAGCGAGGACCACGATTTCGACGAGGTCCGGTCGGCCCATTTCCTAACGCCGCGGCACGAATGCCTCACCCTGCGCTATGACCCCGCGGCGGACGTGGCGGGTTTGCCCCTGTATCGGGTACCGGTAGAGTCCTCTCTTCATGCCCTCATCGCCGAAGCGGCGGCGGCGACGAACGACCGCGGCTGCCGTGGTGAGGTAGCGGCATTTTTACACGAGAGCCTCGACGCGTCGGAATCGTTGGCGGATTGGACGGCCCGGATCCTCGCCCGACTGTTTTGCGACACGGGATTGGTGATCTTCGCGCCCCATCTCGATGCGGCCCGACACCGGGCTGCGCCGGTCATGGAACGGGAGCTCGAGGAGCCGTTGCAGACCACGGCCGATGTCATCGAAGGGGGCGAGCAACTGGACGCCGTGGGCTATCCGCCGCCGGTGATGAAAAATGCTCGTGAATGCAGCTTTTTTGTGGAGGTCGACAACCGACGACGCAAGGTGACCTTCGACGGCGAGCGGTTTCGATTGCCCGAGGAGCGCCAAGCGTGGACGCATGGGGAGATGACAGCGATGCTGGGCGATGCTCCCGAGCGGTTCAGTCCGAATGTGGCCCTTCGACCCGTTGTCCAGCAGGCGCTGTTTGCGCCGACAGCCTATGTGGCCGGTCCCGGCGAGGTAGCCTATTGGGCGCAGTTGGGGCGCGTGTTTGCCCGACGCGAACAGCCTCGGCCCGTGGTCTACCCCCGGGCGCAAGCCCTCCTCACCACGGCCAAACTCAACGCCTTACTGACCGAGACGGGCATGTCCGTGAGGGAGATGAGGGAGCCCTTCGACTCCTTGCTTGACCGGGCCTTGCGGCACTTGGCGACCGATCCGGCCCGGCATATCCTGGCCGAACACCGGGCTGGGCTGCTCGAAGGGGTGCGTCGGTTGCAGGACGAGTTAATCGCCCATGACCCGACGGCCGGGGCCATGGTCGAAGGGTTAGAACGGCGAACATTAACCAATCTCGACCGAATCGACCGAACCCTGCTCTATGCCGATACGAAGCGGGTACAGACCGTAGCGCGACGAGTCACCCGGTTACGCACTGCTTTTGCGCCTTGGCGGAATCCTCAGGAGCGTGTGTATAATGGCGTATCCTTTGCGTTCGAGCACGGGTGGGAGCTTGTACCTAATTTGCTCGAGCGGATAACGATCGATTCCTGCGAACTCAACGAGGTGGAGTTGTGACTGTCGAAATCCTGGCTATTGGGACCCATCCCGACGACGTGGAAGTAGGCATTGGCGCGTTGGTCAGTAAACTGACCGGCGCGGGGCGTTCCGTGGGCATACTGGATTTGACTCTGGGAGAGTTGGGGTCCCGCGGCACGGTACCTGAACGCCAAGCGGAAGCGGCCGAGGGGGCCCGGATCCTGGGCGTGGCCTCACGGGTCAATGCCGGCTTGCCCGACGGCGAACTCGCCAATACGTGCGAACAACAGCGGACCATCATCCCTTATATTCGGACGCTTCGGCCCCAGGTCCTGTTGGCCCCTATGCGCGATGACCGGCATCCCGATCACCACGCCGCCCATTACTTGGTGCGCGACGCCAATTATTTCGCCGGGCTTGTACGTATCGAAACAGGCCAGGCCCCGCATCGGACGCCTTTGGTCTACTATTATCGGGTTTACGGTGAAAGCGATACGCCTCAGTTTATCGTGGATGTATCGGAGCACTTTGAAACAAAGCTGGCGGCGATTCGGGCGTTTTCGTCGCAATTCTACAACCCGGATTATCAAGGACCGCCGACGTTTATCGCTAGCGAGAAATTTTGGAATTCAATACGAACCAATGCAGCAAGCCTGGGAGACCGTATCGGCGTGGCCTATGGCGAAGCGCTGTATGCCGATGGGCCGGTGAAAGTCGACATGCCGCCGGGTCTGGAGAACATGGAATGAAGATTGGTATTACCTGCCATCCCAGTGCGGGCGGCAGCGGTATTTTGGCCACAGAGCTGGGCATTGCCCTGGCGCAACGGGGCCATCAGATTCATTTTACGACCTTTGATCCGCTGTTCCGGCTGCGAAATTTCCGTGAGAACATCGTATCCCATACGGTTGAGCAAATCACCTATCCCGTGTTCAAATCCCCGCCTCATACGCTGGCTTTGGCGAGCAAGATGGCGGAGGTGGCCGAGGAAGTGGGCATCGACATTTGGCATACCCACTACGCCATTCCCTATGCGGCATGCGCCCTCATGGCCCGACAAATGCTGCCCCAGGAACAGCAGTTCAAGATCATCACCACCTTGCACGGTACCGACATTACTCTGGTGGGCAGCGATCCGTCCTACCACCGCCTGACTCGGTATGTTATCGAACAGAGCGATGCGGTAACGGCGGTGTCGGATTGGCTCAACAAAGAGACCCAAAAAACCTTTCAGTTGACACGGCCGGTTCGCACCATTTACAACTTCTGGAACGAAGATCGGTTTAACTCCTCGGCTCCCGAGCAACGGTGTTGTTTGGCCGCGGATGATGAAAAGATCATCATGCATATATCCAACTTTAGGCCCGTCAAACGAGTGACGGATGCGGTGCGCGCGTTCAAACGAATCACGGATCGAGTTCCTGCCCGGTTGATCATGGTGGGCGACGGGCCCGAGCGGATGTCGGCCGTAGGCGTGGCACGGCAATTGGGCATTGCGGATCGAATCAAATTCCTGGGAACCTACGAAAATATCGAAGGCATTCTGCCCTTTGCGGATTTAATCTTGCAGCCGAGTGAACACGAGAGTTTCGGGCTGGTTCCGCTCGAAGCGATGGCCTGTGAGGTTCCCGTCGTGGCCACGGCAAGCGGGGGCATCTGCGAAGTAGTGGAACATGGCGTTACGGGCTATCTGTGCGAAGTGGGGGATACCGAGGCCATGGCCCGATGCGCCATCGAGATCCTTACGGATCGTGAAAAGGCGATATCCATGGGGCGCAGCGGACGCGAGCGGGCTTGGAGGCATTTCGAACGGGATATGATCGTCAATCAGTATGAAGCGTTGTATAATGAAGTTTTTAACGGATAACGCGGCCCGTTGGTGAATGGGCCGCTCTGAGTGAACCCAAACAAGCATAGGAGGAACACATTATGCCACGAATTGCGATGATTGGCGCAGGCAGTATCGTCTTTTGCAAGACGTTGATCATGGACATCCTGGCGACTCCGGCGCTGCAGAACAGCGAGCTGGTGCTCATGAGCCGCACGATGCCCAAACTGGAACGGGTCAAGAAATTCGTTGACAAGGTTATCAAGGAGAATGACCTCAACGCGACAGTCACCGTGACCCTGGACCGCCGGGAAGCGCTGAAGGATGCCGACTACGTCATCACCATGCTTCAGATTGGCGGGGTGGACGCCTTCAAGCACGACTACGAAATTCCGATGAAGCACGGCGTCGATCAATGTGTCGGCGATACCCTTGGGCCGGGCGGCGTATTCCGTGCGCTCCGCACCATTCCGGTGATGATTGACATCGCCAACGACATGAAAGAGCTGTGCCCCAATGCGTATTTGCTGAACTACGTCAATCCGATGGCTCCCGTATGCTGGGCCTTGGGTACCGTACCGGGCATCAAATTCATTGGACTATGCCACGGCGTCCAGACCACGCTCGACTTAATTTCGGGGTATTTGGGCGTGCCCAAGAGCGAGATCGACGCCCTCGTGGCGGGAATCAACCACATGGCTTGGTTCCTGACGCTCGAACATAAAGGCAAGGATTTGTATCCCTTATTCAAAGAGCGATGTGAGCAGCCGGAATATTACATCAATGAAAAAGTGCGCATCGAAGTCATGCGGCATTTCGGGTACTTTATGACTGAGAGCACGGGGCACCTGTCCGAGTATGTTCCCTGGTTCCGCAAGAATAAGAAGGCCCTCGACCTGTATTGCGACGAACCGGCCTTCGGCGGCGCAACCGGCGCGTATTACAACTGGTGCAAGCTGATTGCCGAACAACTCGAGAACGAGGATCTCCTAGAAGGCGAATCAACCAGCCTCGATCATCGAAGCGTCGAGTTCTGTTCGTACATTCTCGAGGCCATCGAGACCGGCAAGCCGTTTAAGCTTCAGGGCAATGTGCGCAACGACGGCTACATCACGAATCTGCCGAATGGCTGCTGTGTCGAGGTTCCGTTGTTTGTGGATCGCATCGGCCTACAACCCACGGTTGTCGGTGATTTGCCGTCCCAACTCGCTGCCTTGAACCAAAGCAATGTCACCGTACAAGGATTGGCCGTGGAGGCAGCGCTTAAGAGCGATCCCGAGCTTGTGGTGGCAGCGTGTGCCATGGATCCCCTTACTTCGGCGGTGCTCACCCTCAAGGAAACCCGCGACATGGCGGCTGAGATGCTCGAGGCCGAGCGCCCGTGGTTGCCCAATTTCGAGGGGAAACGTATCGAGCCCCGTCCGGTCATCGAAACGCCTCCCGGTACCAAGCACGCCGATGTTCCACTTGACCCTGCACTGGCGGTGGTCCATCGGTTTGGCGAACTGGCAGATAAAGCCAGCGGCTGATCACTCCGCGCTAGGCGGCGTAAGCTTGAAACTGACTGTGGCGCGGGCGCAAGACCTGCGCCACAGTCCGGCACTTACATATTAGGAGAGCGACATATGGCACGTACGATTCGAATCGGCCTGGTGGGAGCGGGAATGTT
Source organism: Candidatus Hydrogenedentota bacterium (assembly GCA_003557825.1). Taxonomy (GTDB): domain Bacteria; phylum Hydrogenedentota; class Hydrogenedentia; order Hydrogenedentales; family SLHB01; genus PWNM01. The sequence goes on from PWNM01000109.1 coordinate 7,599, forward strand.
TGGCGCGGGGGTCCATATGCGGGCCTATGCGCAGCTGCAACAATCAGGCATTGCGCCGTGGTTGGGCCGACTCGGACTCGATCCGCTGGCACGGGAACTCGCAGATGTCGACGTCCAGTTTGTTGCTCTCGCAACCCATTCGGAACGGACCGGCCGCGAGCGGCTTGACGAGTTTCGTCCTCAGGGACTCGACTTCGCCACGTTTCACGGCGAGACGCCATGGGAGGACCTGCTCGAATCCACTCCCGACCTCGATATTCTGGCCGTGGCCACGCCGGATCATCTCCATACCGCTCCGATCCTGGCCGCTCTCGAACGGGGTGTCCATGTCATTACGGAAAAGCCCATGACCCTGGACGCCTACGAAGCGGATGCCATCGTGAAGGCCGCTCGGGATAACGCCCGAATCGTCGGGGTCGACATGCACAAACGCTATGATCCGGACCATCTTAGCATTCGCGACTACATTGCAGACCGCATCGGGGCGCCGCTCTATGGACGGGCGGTGCTCGAAGAGCCTATCGATATCCCGACTCAGACCTTTCGGAGTTGGGCCGAACAGAGCGATCCCTTTAGCTATGTCGGCTGCCACTGGACCGATCTGTTTATCGCGTATTTTGGCGTCAAACCGGTCAGCCTCCATGCGGTAGGGCAAAAAGGCCTCCTCCGCGAATCCTATGGCATGGACGCCTTCGATGCCGTCCAGGTGAAGGTGCAATTCGACAATGGCATGAGCATCGATTTCATCAACAGTTGGGTGCTGCCCAACGAATTCGAATCGCCTGTCAACCAAGAGAGCAAAATTTTCGGCACGCTCGGCATGGTGGAGTCGGATTCGCAATACCGGGGCCTTCGGTTTACCGCCGCTCCGGAAGGTACTCAATCTCAGAACACCCACTTCACCCGCGAAGTGCGCCGCGAGGACAAATCGCACATTTGTCTCGGCTACGGCATTGATAGCGTCGTGGCCTGTGTAACCAAAGTAGCCGAGATGAAGTTCCTAAATCGCACCCTTGACGACCTTCGCGGTACGTATCCCGATCCGGAGGAAGGCCGCCAGTCGGTCTTGATCGTTCATGCGGCCCGCGAGGTTTGCCGTCGCAATCACGCCTATCTTGAAGAGGGTCGTGGCGCGCCGGTGACAGCTGTCTTCGATGCATCGGGGATAACCGTGTATGACCCCTATACCGGGCCGCAGGTGATCTACGACAGGCCGGTATGATGACGTCAACGCGATGGCGGCTCGTTGCATTCGCCCTGCTTTTGGGGTTCGGAGTAGTCGGGGGCGCTATTGCTGTATGGCGGTTTGCGCCGGAGCCCGATCCGCTGACCAGCGTTGCCGGAGTTGACAGCCGCCTAAACCAGCTTCGCCGCGAACTAGGCGGGCAATCCATTGTTGGACTTGAGTTGGATGTCACCGTCGATGCCCCCAATCGCGCCATAGAGGTTCAGGCCCACATCCAGGCGGAATCGAGGGAAGCCGGACGTCGCCGGTTTGCATTCCTACTCAATCCCGGGTTCACGGTGACCGCGGTTGAGGTTAACGACAGGCCGGCGCGGTTTGTCTGGTCCCAAGGCCGGCTCAGCGTGAAGATGCCCGACCCCGTGGCCTCGCGTGAGATAGTTACGATAACGGTACACTACCATGGCGTGCCCGACGCCCGGGTGCTCCGTTCCCCTTCTTTCACGGGTTCCGCATGCATCTTGCCGTCGCTTGCTTTCTGGCATCCCTTCGATCTGCAATCCTTTTTTAACGTCTCGATGACGGTCCATGCGCCCGAAGGATGGCGGGTGGTCTCGCCCCGTACTGC